>CAYLYS010000041.1:0-23409 GCA_964388175.1 uncultured Chromatiales bacterium
GCGGATGTTGTCGCGGATCGAGCGGTGCAGCAGCGAGGTGTCCTGCGTCACCATGCCGATGCAATGGCGCAGTGATTCCTGGCTGACGCCGGCAATGTTCTGCCCGTCGATGAGGATGCGGCCGGATTCGACGTCGTAGAAGCGCAGCAGCAGATTGACCAGCGTCGATTTGCCCGCGCCCGAGCGCCCGATCAGGCCGATTTTCTCGCCGGGCCGCACGTGCAGCGACAGATTTTCGAATACGAACTGGTCGCGCCGGCCATAGCGGAAATCGATCTGCTCGAAGCGGATGTCGCCGTGCGGCACGGCGAGCGCGGCGGCATCGCTGCGGTCGGCGATGGCCAGCGGCCGCGCGATGGTGTTGATGCCGTCCTGCACCGTGCCGATGTTTTCGAACAGCCCCGCCACTTCCCACAGCACCCATTGCGACATCGCACGCAGGCGCATGACCAGGGCGATGGCGATGGCGATCGCGCCCAGCGATACCGCTTCCTGGAGCCAGGCGTAGATGGCGATGGCGCCGATGCCGGCCAGCAGCAGCGAATTGAGCAGGTGCAGCGACACCGTGAGCTGGGTCACCAGGCGCATCTGCCGGTAGACGGTCTGCATGAATTCGTCCATGGCGCCGCGCACGTATTCGCGTTCGCGCTGGGTGTGGGAGAACAGCTTGATGGTCTGGATGTTGGTATAGCTGTCGACGATGCGGCCGGTCATCTGGGCGCGGGCGTCGGCCTGCAGCATGGAAATGTGCTGCAGGCGCGGCACGAAGTGGAAGAGCAGGGAGAGATAGCCCGTCAGCCACAGCAGCAGGGGCGCGGTGAGGCGCAGATCCGCGCTCCCTATCAGCACCATGGCGCCGCCGAAATAGACCACGACATAGACGAAGACATCGGCCAGCTTGGTCACGGTCTCGCGGATGGAGAGCGCGGTGTGCATGATCTTCTGCGAGATGCGGCCGGCGAATTCGTCGTGGAAGAAAGTCATGCCCTGGCGCAGCAGGTAGCGGTGCGAGAGCCAGCGCACCAGCATGGGGTAATTGCCGAACAGGGTCTGATGCATGAGCAGCGATTGCAGCAGGATCAGCAGGGGAAAGGCGACCAGGATCAGCAGCGCCATGCCGCCCAGTGTCCAGCCGTGCTCCTGCAGGAAGCTGGCGCGCTCGGCCGTGCCCAGCCAGTCGACCAGCTTGCCCATGTAGCCGAAGAACAGGATTTCGATCACCGAAATCAGCGCGGTCAGCACCGACATCAGCAGCAGCCAGGGCAGGACCGGGCGCGAATAGTGATAGATGAAGGCGATCAGGCCGCGCGGCGGCGTAGCGGGTTCGCCCGGCGGATAGGGATCGAGCCGGCTTTCAAAAAAACGGAACATGCCAAGAGCTTACCTGGGTGAAGGTGAATGACGATCGATGCGGTGCCCGCTATTGTGGGCGAATTCCGACGATCTTTCCACCTGGCGGGCGGGCGCGACGAAAGCCGGCCCGATGCTGGCAGTGTGATAGCCGGTGCGATGCCCAATGCGATACCGGCGCGATGAGCGCGGACGCCTGTCCGTTTCAGGAGGAGGTGGCGGTGACCGCTTCGCAACCGGGCTGCTGCTGCGCGGCTGGCGGCGCGGTTGCGTCGGCTGGTGTGCTGGTGTCTTCGTTCGCTTCTTGCTGCGGGGGTTGTGCGTGCCACAGCAGGGCGAGGCCGATGCCGGTGGCGAGCAGGGAAGCCATGAAGACCGCGAGCTTGGCGGCGGCGAAATCCGTCGCGCCGGGGAAGGCCTGGCCGGCGATGAACAGCGACATGGTGAAGCCGATGCCGGCGAGCGCGCCCGCGCCGAACAACTGCCGCCAACTGTAGGCGGCGGGCTTTTCCGCGATGCCCAGGCGCACGGCCAGCGCCGCGGCCAGCAGAAAGCCGAGTGGTTTGCCCAGCACCAGTCCCGCCATGATCGCCAGCACCAGGGTTTCGTGTCCGTGCAGCACGTCAGCGGCAATCGGCACGCCGGCATTGGCCAGCGCGAAAACCGGCAACACCAGCAGACTGGAGCGCGGCGTGGCGTGGCGCAGCATGCGGTCGGCGGGGGATTCCAGACGGTTGTGGATGGCGTCGAGCGCCTGCAGCGCCGGGATGGAGGGCCCGTGGCGCAGCGGTTCGCCGCTGTGGCTCGATTCGGCGACGAGGATGGATTCGGCCTGGATCGCGAGCGTGCGGTAATCCGGTGGCGGGCGCGTGGGAATGAAAGCGGCGAGGACGACACCGGCCAGCGTGGCATGCAGTCCGCCGGCGTGCACGCAGGCCCACAGTACGATGCCGACGAGCACATAGGGCAAGGCGCGGTAGACGCCGGAGCGGTTGAGTACGGTGAGCAGACCGGTGACGGCGAGCGCGGCGAGCAGCCAGTCGAAATGCAGGGCGCCGGAATAAAAGATGGCGACCACGATGATGGCGGCGATGTCGTCGACGATCGCCGCCGCGGTCAGGAAAATGCGCAGCTCGATCGGTACGCGCCGCCCCATCATGGCGATCAGCGCCACGGCGAACGCGGTGTCGGTTGCTATCGGAATGCCCCAGCCGTGCGACCACCCGCCCGCGGGAATGATCAGCAGGTAGAGCAGCGCGGGCAGGAGCATGCCACCGAAAGCGGCGGCGATGGGCAGGGCCGCCGAGCGCCGGTTGGCCAGGTGTCCGACGGTGAACTCACGCTTGATTTCGAGGCCGACGACGAGGAAGAAGACGGTCAGCAGGGCGTCGTT
The DNA here is from genome assembly GCA_964388175.1 of uncultured Chromatiales bacterium. Taxonomy (GTDB): domain Bacteria; phylum Pseudomonadota; class Gammaproteobacteria; order SZUA-140; family SZUA-140; genus JAITWN01. The sequence goes on from CAYLYS010000041.1 coordinate 2,744, forward strand.
GACCCAGTGCAGCAGCGACATTTCGAACACCGACGAACCGAGGGACAGGCCGAAGGACGTGTGCCAGAACTCGGCGAACGCCGGTCCGGCCGCCGAATTGGCGATGGCGATCGCGAGCAGGGTGGCAAGCAGCAGCAGTACGCCGGTGGATGGCGCCCAACTGGCGAAGCTGAGCGCGGCGGCGTGCACGCGGTGTCCGAGCGAGCCGAGCATGGCATCGGAGAGCGAGCTTTCGTCCCAGGGTCCGTCATAGCGGCGTCCATTGATATAGAACGCCGGCGTGAAGCGCACGCCGCTGTCGCGCGCGCTGGCGACGTCATCGTCCACGCGCGCGCGGGCGTGGGCGGCGGCCTGCTGCGCTTCCTCCGGGAGGCGTCGATCGAGGCCGAGCAGCGCGCCCGCTTCCTCCAGGTCTTCTTCGGTGAGCGTATCTGAACGCGTCATCAGCATCGCATGCACTTTCCAGAACAGCGCCGGTGTCTGTGCCTGCTCCGCCAGTTCGGCGGCGCGGCGCGCGATGTCGCTGCCGGTGATGGGGCGATGGCGGAAGGCATAGCGCACACGATCGCCGAGACTGGTGCGGATGGTGCGGATGTGCTCGTTGGCGGCACGGCAGTGCGGGCAGGCGTAGCTGCCGTATTCGAGCAGGGTGATCGGCGCCTGCGCGGGGCCGAGCAGGTGATCCCGTGCCGGATCGACCGGGCGGCTGAGCCGGTTCTGTATTTCCGTTACGTCCGACATCGATTTTGAAAATGGCTCTGGTGATGATTCTGGCGATGGTGCGGCGTGTCGATCCGGCAAGCGCTCATGCCGCCATCATCGGACTGAACGGACGGACGGTCAAGCGCGATGGATAGGGGCGCGCCCGGATGGGCGGGCGGCAGCGATTTTGCAATGCTGGGTGGCCACGCGGCCCATGTTGCAAGCGATATCCGGCGGACGCGGAATGCGATGCGACACGGAGGACATATGCATCATATCGCCATCATCGGCGCGGGCTTCACCGGCACGATGCTCGCCGTTCACCTCATGCAGCGCGCGCCCATGCCGCTGCGCGTCACGCTGATCGAACGCAGTGCGCGCTTCGGTCAGGGTGTCGCTTACGCCACACGGCAGGCCGTCCATCTGCTCAACGTACCCGCCGGCCGCATGAGCGCGTACCCGGATGACGAGCAGCATTTCGTGCACTGGGCATTTCGCCACGATCAGCGCATCCGCGGCGGCAGTTTCGCGCCGCGCAGTCTTTATGGCTGCTATCTGCGCGATCAGCTCCGCGCCGTGCGCGCCACGGCGGCGCCGGAGAGCAGGCTGGTCCAGGTCGGCGCGGAGGCTCTGTCGCTGTCGCGCAGTGCGGGCGATCGTTTGCGCATCGTCTGCGGCGGCGGGAACGTGCTGGAGGCGGACGCGGTGGTGCTGGCGGTCGGTCACTGTCCGCCCGCCGATCCGCCCTGCCTGACACCGGATTTCTATCTGCGTGATCCGCGTTACTGCCGCAATCCATGGCTGGTGGACGCATCGGACATCGATGCCGGAGCCGATGTGCTGATGATCGGCACCGGGCTGACCATGGTCGACGCCGCGGCGACGCTGCATGCCCATGCCCACCGCGGCCGCATCTATGCCGTATCCCGCCGCGGATTGCTGCCGCAATCGCATCGCGAATCGATGATCGCCGCCGCGGCGTCGGCGCCACTGCCGGGCTGGGAGAGCTGGCCGCGCACGGCGCGCGGCCTGTGTGCCGCCGTGCGTGCGGCGGTGACGCGCGGCGCCGGCGCCGGCGTCGATTGGCGCGACGTGATGAACTCGCTGCGTTCGATCACGCCGGCGCTGTGGCTGTCGCTGCCGCAGCGGGAACGGCGGCGTTTCCTGCGCCATCTGCGGCCGTTCTGGGAAAGCCATCGTCATCGCATCGCGCCGGCGGTGGGCCGTACGATACGGCATCTGCGTGAGAGCGGGCAGTTGCAGGTGATCGCCGGGCGGGTGGTTTCCTATGAAGCTGCGCCCGACATCGTGCATGCCGTCGTCAGGGCGCGCGGCACGGCCGATGAGGTGCGGTTGCGCGTTGCGCGTGTCATCAACTGTACTGGACCGGACAGCGATCTTTCCCGCGTGCGCGATCCGCTGATCCGCTCGCTGCGCGAGGCGGGCATGATCCGCGCCGATGCGCTCGGCCTGGGGCTGGACAGCGATGAAGACGGCCATGTGATCGACGGTCAGGGTGCGATACAGCCACGCCTGTTCGTCGCCGGTCCGCTGCGCCGCGGCATGCTGTGGGAAAACGTTGCCGTACCCGAACTCGCGGTGGAGGCGCAGCGTCTGGCATCGTTGCTGCTGGCGCGCTTCGCCTCGCCTGCCCATGCCGTCGCGCGTGAGTCACAGTCGTCGCAACGAAAGATGAAGCCGGGTTGAAGCGGCGTTGCTGCAGGGATCCCGCCGCGTGATCACTTCCTTCGGGCTGGCCGCAGGCGCCGTGCTCCACGCATAATGAGCGTCGGGCGTGAATGCGGGGAGCAGCGGGTGTCGGATTGCAGTGACGGGATCGTGATGACAGGGTGGTGGCATGAACGAGGAGGATGGTTCATGCGCGCCCTGTGCGCCGCGATCCTCTGGCCGCTTTGTCTGCTGAGCGCGGGAACGGGCGTCGCCGCGCCGGCCAGCGTGTCGTCTGCGCCGGAAATCCGGCTGAGCGAGGCCGAGGCGGCGGCAATCGGCCGGCAGATCTGGCGTAACGAAGGGGCGGGCCGGATCGAGAACCTCACCGTGTGGAACCAGGGCGAGGACTTTCCCTCTTTCGGCATCGGACACTTCATCTGGTATCCGGCCGGCGTCAGCGGCGTCTTCGAGGAAAGCTTTCCGCAACTGCTGCAACATCTGTCCGCGTCCCGCGATCTGCCATCCTGGCTCGCCACGGCACGCGGCGCGCCCTGGCGCAGCCGCGAGGAGTTCATCGCCGCCATCGACGGCGCGGAACTGAAGGAGCTGCGCCGGCTGCTCAGCGAGACCCTGGCGCCGCAGACTGGGTTCATCGTCGCGCGCATGCAGGCCGCGCTGCCCAAGATGCTTGCCGCGCTCGATGACGCGTCCGCGCGTACCCGCGTCGAGCGGCAGTTCTACCGCGTCGCCGCTGCCCCGAACGGTCTCTATGCCCTGATCGATTACGTCAATTTCAAGGGCGAGGGCAGTAATCCGCGCGAGCGCTACCGTGGCGAAGGCTGGGGGCTGCTGCAGGTGCTGGAGCGGATGGATGAGCGGGCGGACGAGGTCATGGCGGAGTTCGTGCGCGCCGCCGATTTCGTGCTCACGCGGCGCGTGAACAACGCCGATCGCGACGAAAGCCGCTGGCTGCCGGGGTGGCGCAAGCGGCTGCAGACCTACCTCGCGGAAGCCTGACCAATCCTTGCCGTTGCCGCGGTGCCGCCCATCGGGTGCGGGCGAGCGTCAAGGGCAGGCGCGAGAAGCGGTGTCTGTCATTCGATCGAGGCGAGAGCCGTCTTCTTTACATTCTTTTACATTCCCGGCGTCCTGGACGGCTTGCTATTTGGAAATGATATTAATTATCATTCATGTCTTTCCGTGGGCGCTCCCCGGCTTGCCGCTTGTCCTGTTTCCGATCAGCGCGAGTGCAGTGGTGTGGCTACCGTTTGGGAGTGATGAAGTTGTCGGCCGTACGTTTCGCGGATGTGTTTGCCTCTTTCGGATCCCTGCGTCAGTGGCACTGGATGAGTTCGGCGCTTTGTCTGGTCGGCATGCTGTTGTTCGCGGTGACCGGTATCACCCTGAATCACGCCGGTCAGATCGAAGCCAAGCCCAAGGTGACCACGCTGGAACTCGTGGTGCCCGATGGCCTGCTCGCCGCGGTGCAGGACGGCGCAGGGCAGGAGGCGCCGCTGCCGCAGGCGCTGCTCGACTGGCTGCTCTCCGAACACGATCTGCTCATCCCGGCGCGGGCGGCGGAGTGGGATGGCGAGGAAATCTATCTGGCATTGCCCCGGCCCGGCGGCGATGCCTGGCTGAGCGTGGATGCGGGAAGCGGTGATCTGGTTTACGAGCGCATCGATCGCGGCTGGATCTCCTACCTGAACGATCTGCACAAGGGCCGCCATACCGGTCTCGCCTGGTCCTGGTTCATCGATTTGTTTTCGGTGGCCTGCGTGATTTTCTGCGTTACCGGCCTGCTGTTGTTGCAACGCCACGCCGCCGGACGTCCCTCGACCTGGCCAATCACGGGCCTGGGATTGGTGTTGCCGCTGCTGCTGATCATTTTGTTCGTGCACTGAAGGAAGCGATGAGGAAGCGATGATGCGACAGAAGCTGTTTTTGCTGCCGGCCCTGCTGTTCTGTCAGTCTGCGCTGGCCGCCGATTTGGATGTGTCGGTGGAGATTCCCCGGCTCGACGTGGCGGAATATCACCGTCCGTATGTCGCCGTCTGGCTGGAAAAGGAAGGCGGCGATGTGACCAACCTGGCGGTGTTGTACGACATCAAGATGAAAGACAAGGAAGGCGAGAAGTGGCTCAAGGACATGCGCCAGTGGTGGCGGCGCAGCGGGCGTTCGCAGCGGTTTCCGATCGACGGCGTGAGCGCCGCGACACGCGCGCCGGGCGTGCACAAGCTGAGCTTCCATTCCGGGCAGGCGCCGCTCGGCACGCTGGATGCGGGCCAGTATGCCTTGCTGGTGGAGGCCGCGCGTGAAGTGGGCGGACGCGAACTGGTGAAAATTCCGTTCACCTGGCCGGCGCAGCAACAGCAGGTGCTGTCGGAGCAAGGCAAAACCGAATTGGGAAAGATCGTGCTGACGGTTTCTCCGTGAGCGTCGCCTGCTGAACCGTACCGGAAACATTCCGACAATCAAATGAGCCAAGGGTGGTTGATATGAAAATGATGACGCGTGCCGTTACCCTGTTTGCCTTGCTGGCCTGTCTGCCGCTGTCCGCCCAGGCTCACCGCGCCTGGATCATGCCCGCAGCGACGGTGCTGTCCGGCGAGGAACCCTGGGTGACGTTCGATGCCGCCGTGTCGAACGATATTTTTCATGTCGATTTCAACCCGCTGCGTCTGGACAGCGTGCTGATCCTGGACCCGGACAACAAGCCGGTGGAAGCGCAGAATACGCATGTCGGCAAACACCGCGCCGTATTCGATCTGAACCTGAAGACCCGCGGCACCTACAAGATCGTCATCGCCAGCCATGGCCTGAGCGCGCGCTGGGAAACGGAAAACGGCGAGCGCCGCTTCTGGCCGCCGCGTGGCGCCGCGCCCAAGCCGGAGGATTTCGACAAGGAAGTGCCGAAGGACGCCAAGAATCTGCAGGTGACCGAGAGCTCGCGCCGCGTTGAAACCTTCGTCACCGCCGGCGAGCCGAGCGAGACCGTGCTCAAGCCCGGCAACGTCGGGCTGGAATTGGTGCCGGTCACGCATCCGAATGATCTGTTCGATGGTGAAACCGCGGAATTCCGCTTTCTGATCGATGGCGAGCCGGCGGTCGGCGCCGAGGTGGAAATCATTCCCGCCGCACGCCGCTACCGCAACGAGGAGGCGGCGATCGAACTGAAGACCGACGACCAGGGCGCGATCCGCATCGACTGGCCCGGCGCCGGCATGTACTGGCTGAGCGCCAGCTATCGTGACGACCGGGCGAAAAAGCCGGCCACGGCGCGCAGCGGCAGCTATACCGCCGTGTTCGAGGTGTTGCCCGAGTAAGTAGCCATGAGTCTGTCGCCGGCCCTCTCCGCCGCACTGGTTCTGCTGTCGTATGCGGGCTTGTGCGGATGGAGTCTGTGGCGCTGGCGCCGCCGTTCCGCCGCGCCCGCTGCCGGCGCGGCAGCGCGTCTGCTGCTGGGGTACGCCAGCCAGACCGGTACCGCCGAACGCATCGCGCGCCAGAGCGCCGCGGACCTGCATGGCATTGCCGACGTCGTGGTATTGCCGCTGGATCACATCGACGAACAGACGCTGCGTGACAGCCGCCAGGCTCTGTTCGTGGTCAGCACCTATGGCGAAGGCGGTCCGCCGGATAACGGCGTGGCCTTTGCGCGCCGCTACCTGTCGCAGCGGGACGATGCCCTGTCCACCCTGCAATACGGGGTGCTGGCGCTCGGCAACAGCCATTACCCTGAGTTCTGCGGTTTCGGCAGCAAGATGTTTCAGGCGCTGCAGGAACGCGGCGCGCGTCCGCTGTTCGACATGATCCGCATGGACCGGGACGATCCGGCCGCGCTGCGGTACTGGCAGGAGCGGCTGGTCGCCTTGCTCGGCGCGCGCCTGGCGCCGGACGCCAGCCCCGCGCTTCATTCACCTGTGCTTCATCCCCCTGCGCTCTATCCCTGGGTATTGCGGCAACGCCATCACCTCAATCCCGGCAGCCCCGGTGCGCCGGTGTTCCATCTGCAACTGACGCCGCCCACGATAAGGCAGTCGGCCGGGCAATTGATCAGGCACTCACTAAGCCAAGCGGAAAGGCAATTGACGTGGCAGGCGGGCGATATCGCGGAGATCGCGCCGCGCAACGATCCGGCGCAGATCCACGCGCTGGCTCGTGCACTGCATCTGGATCTGAATCAATCCGTGCCGTTGGGGGACGAACGCGCATCCCTCGCTCATTGGCTGGCGCAGCGGCGCCTGCCGGCGGCGGAGGAAGAGCGGCAGCGTTTGCGCGGACTGTCACCCGCCGATCTGCTCGATCGTTTACCGCTGTTGCCGCGGCGCAAGTATTCCATCGCTTCGATTCCCCAGGACGGCGTGTTGGACCTGGTCGTGCGCCGGCATGTCGATGCCGACGGACGAACCGGCATCGGCTCGGGATGGCTGACGATGTTTGCGCGGCAAGGGGAGGCGCTGGAGCTGGCGATCTGTCCCAACAGCGGATTCCGCGCGCCGCCATCCGCGCGGCCCATGATCCTGATCGGCAACGGTACCGGTATCGCCGGACTGCGCGCCCATCTCAAAGCGCGCGCCGTGGCGGGCGCATCGGCCAACTGGCTGCTCTTCGGCGAACGCCGCGAGCAGTGCGACTACTTCTTCCGCGATGAGATCGAGCACTGGCGTGACGGCGGGCATCTGCGCCGGGTCGATCTGACCTTTTCCCGCGACGGCGGTCCTCATCGCTATGTGCAGGATGCGCTGCTCGCCGCCGCCGATGAATTGCGCAGTTGGGTGAACGCCGGCGCGGCGATCTATGTCTGCGGTAGTCTCGACGGCATGGCGGGCGGTGTGGATCAGGTGCTGCGCCGCGCGCTCGGGGACGAGACGGTCGCGCTGCTGACGGAGGAAGGACGCTACCGGCGCGACGTTTACTAGCGTCGTAAAAAAAGGGTCAGACCCCGAGGTCTGACCCTTTTGGCCGGGCGTTCCCGTTGCCGCTTTCAGCCGCCCTGGACGGCGTTGACGATGCGCTCGATCAAGCCGTAATGATTGAGCAGGCTGTAGAAGAAGCCGATCACGATCGCCGCCAGCACGATCTTGGGCCATGCCGACGGCCGCTGACCGAAGCGGTCATCGCTGCTCATGCTGGCGCCTGCGGGCAGGTGCGCGATGCCGGTCAATCTGGCGCCGAAGGGCACGTTGATGCGCGCGCGCGCGTTGACCGCCCAGCCGCAGGCGTCCATCAGCGGGCCGAGGTTGCGCCGGCGCAGTTTCAGCCAGGCGATGATCACGGACGGTCCCGAGATGATCAGCAGCAGGCCGGCGACGGCGAGGCAGAGCTGCCAGAAGGGCAGTTGAAACAGTCCGGTGGCGTAGCCGGCGATGGCGGCCACCGCGGTGAAGAGGGCGCCGAAGGCGACGCCCATCGCGGCGACGGTGCCGACATCGATCTTGCGCGGTGCCGCGGCCGCTGCGCCGGCGGCGGGTGCCGCCGATTGGTCCACGTTGGCGGCGGCCGTCGCCGCGTTTTCCAGCTTGGCGTTCGAGGCTTCCTCGGCCGCCGCGGCGCGCTTGGCGACCTGCTCCTCGATCAGGCGCACCAGCTTCTTGTAGGGAGACCAGAAGGCCTGGCGCAGGCTGATCGGATTGTCGACGATTTTGGTGATGGTGGCATCCCAGTCGCGTCCGTCGCGATCGTAGTAAATGCCGTTGCGGCCGACCATCAGATTGTCGCCGTCGCCGTTGGTGATCGCGGCGACGATCTGTCGCTGTTCACCGCTGCCGCGGCGTACGCAATCGCAGTACACCAGATAGGTGCCGGACATCGAACCCATCGCCGTTTGTTTCGCCGCGTCTTCCACGATCAGCGTCAGCTCGCAGCTGCGCTGGTCGAGATAGAGCGTGCCGGCCTGGAAGATGGCGGGCTGTTCGCCGCTGTAGAAGTCCCTGAAGCTGACGAAATTGACGCACAGACGGTGCAGGTCGCGGACATAGCGCACCAGGCGGTCCACGGCTTCGATGGCGGCGATGCGCGGTTCTTCCGCCTTGTCCTGCTCGATCAGCGTCGCCAGTGCGGCAGCGAGATCGCCGCCGAGGATTTCACGTATGCGCTCGATGCCGAGGGATTGCACCGCGCTGCCGGGGCTGTCGGCGTGCCAGGATGCGAACGGCGCCAGCGCCGCGGTGAGCCGTGTCCAGTCGGCGGCGCTGAGCGCGCTGCGCTCGCCCAGCAGCGGCACGATGGCCTGTTCGTACAGATGTGCCACGGCGGCTTCCCACGCCGGGTTGATGCCCTGGGTCAGCGGCAGCGGCTGGTCCGCTTCGATGCGCGCCAGCGGCAGCGCGGCGACGTCGCTGCTGGCCGAGGACAGTTCGATGGTGGACAGGCGCAGGTATTCCTTCTCCTCGCCATTGAGCGCCGCGGCGGCGCGGCTGTCGAAACTGGCCAGGCGGCAGCGCGTGAAATAATCGTCGATCTTCGTTTTCACCGCCGCCAGCGCGGCCGCGGCGTCGGCGGTGGCTTCGCCGAGCGGCAGCAGGGCGGGATCGTCTTCGGCCTGTTTCCACCAGCCGGCGTAGGCTTCGGCCGCGGCCATGAAGCGGTCGACGCTGTCCTGCGATACGCCCGGTTTGCCGGAGCGGTCGGTTTCGGCGCCGTTGCAGGCGATGATGTCGCGGATGAAAGCCTGGAGGCGTTCATCGCCGCTGGAGTCCTCGACCACGATACCGTCGCCGTTGAAAGCGGTGAGCGCCAGGATGCGGGCGGTGTCGGCGGTGTCTTCGGCGGTGATGGTGGTGGCATCCGCTTTTTCGAGCAGCGTCAGGATCTGATGCGCGGCGGCGCGGATGTTGGCGCCTTCCGGCGTCGAGTCGTCGATGGCATCGAGCGCCAGGGCGGACGGCGCACGGATCAGCTCGTTCGGATCCTTGAGCAGCCTGCCTGCCCACTGAGCGGCGGCGATCAGTTCCGGGGCGCGCACGCGCCGATCGTGATCGGTGTCGATCAGTTGCAGGGTGCGTTCGTCGAAATGCAGCCCCGTCGTCGGGCAGGCCAGTGCGACCCAGAGTTTCTGGTCGAGTTGATCGAGAGACAGAAGGTCCGCGCCTTCGGTCAGCGCAACCTGGTTGAAATCGCCGGCGCGGAAGAATTTCCAGTGGTGGTTTGCAGACTCGACCTTCATGCTTTTTCCTCTTATGATGACCCGCCCGGTGCGTGTTCCGGAGCTGAATGCGCACGCGCTACGATTATAGGCGAGCCCGATCTCCTGCCAAAGCCTTCCTTAACCATGACCGCCGTCGCCAACGCCATAGAGACCACAGAACTGGTGAAGTCTTTCGGCACTTCCCGCGCGATTTGCGGCGTCAGCCTGAGCGTTGCCCGCGGCAGCATCTACGGTCTGCTCGGTCCCAACGGCGCCGGCAAGACCACCACCGTGCGCATGCTGGCGACGCTGCTGCGACCCGATGGCGGCAGCGCGCGCGTACTCGGTCACGATATCGTCGCCGAGGCGGCGCAGGTGCGTCGTCTGATCAGCCTGACCGGACAGTTCGCTTCGGTGGACGAAGACCTGAGCGGGCAGGACAACCTGGTGCTGCTGGCGCGCCTGCTCGGTTTCCCGCGCCGTCGCGCGCGCGAGCGCAGCGACGAACTGCTGCGGGCTTTCGATCTCGACGAAGCGCGGCACCGCCAGGTCAGGTATTTTTCCGGCGGGATGCGGCGCCGGCTCGATATCGCCGCCAGCCTCATCCGTACGCCCGCGCTGCTGTTCCTGGACGAGCCGACCACCGGCCTCGATCCGCGCAGCCGCGGCGAAGTGTGGGAGATCGTGCGCGCGCTGGCCGACGCCGGCACCACCGTGCTGCTGACCACGCAGTATCTGGAAGAGGCCGATCAGCTCGCCGCGCGCATCGCCGTCATCGATCATGGACGGGTGATCGCCGAGGGGACGAGTTCGGAACTCAAGCGCTCGGTCGGCACGAGCGTGCTGCGCCTGCGCGTCGCCGATCCGCAGCGGCGCGACGATGCGCTGGCGCTGCTGCGGGCGCGTCTCGACGTGCCGGTGCATGCGGAAAGCGATCCGCACGCCCTCGCCGCGCAGGTCGCCGAGCCCGGGCACGCGGTGGCGGCGCTGGCGGCGCTCACCGCCGCCGGCATCCCTGTATCCGATTTTTCCATGGCGCAGCCGAGTCTCGACGAGGTCTTCTTCGCGCTTACCGGGCACCCGGCAGGCGCGGATGGGCAGGCGTCCGCGGGTGATGAGGCGAGGAGGGTGCAGACATGAACGCCGAGACGGATAGGCCGCCCGGCAGGGAGAAAACGGCGCTCGCCGCCGCTCTGCGGGTCGAGCCGGCGCCCGGCAATCCCGATGCGCTCAATGCCGGCGCACTCCATGCCGGTGCGTTGGCCCATGTGCTCACCTTCGCCTGGCGCGCGCTGCTGAAGATCCGCCACACGCCGGAACAACTGTTCGATGTCGTGGTGACGCCGATCATGTTCACGGTCATCTTCACCTATCTCTTCGGCGGCGCACTCGCCGGCTCTCCCGAGGCCTATCTGCAGTTTCTGCTGCCGGGCATCCTCGTGCAGTCGGTGATGTTCACGACCATCTATACCGGTTTCACGCTCAACACCGATATCCACAAGGGTGTGTTCGATCGCTTCCGCTCCATGCCGCTGTGGCGGCCGGCGCCGGTGGTCGGTGCGCTGGTCGGCGATACCGTGCGCTACAGCGTGTCCTCGCTGCTGGTGGTGATCATCGGTATGGTCATGGGTTTTCGTCCGGACAGCGGGGTGGTGGGCATCGTCGCCGCGGTCCTGCTGCTGAATCTGTTCGCTTTCGGCATCGGCTGGATTTTCACCGTGATCGCCCTGCTGGTGCGCACTCCCTCCACGGTGATGACGCTGGGCTGGCTGGTGCTGATGCCGCTGACCTTCATTTCCAATATCTACGTCGAACCGCAGACCATGCCGGACTGGCTGCAGACGCTGGTCGGGATCAATCCGGTGTCGTTCGTGGTGACCGCGATCCGCGGCCTCATGGACGGCACGGTCACTCTCGTTCAGGCCGCGCTTGCGCTGCTCGCGCCGGCGCTGATCACCGCCGTGTGCGCGCCGGTGGCGATGCATCTCTACCGGCGCGAGCGCTGAGGCGCCGCGCTTTCCTGCTGCGCTACGGTTCGCGGAAAACGTGGCCGGGCAGCAGCGCGCGCAGGCGCCGGGTATCGATGCGTTTGCCGTGAGCGGCCGCGGCACCCGTCTCGGGGAAGGTCCATTCCGGCGGCAGTTCGCCGCGTTGCCGCAGCCGTGCGGCGATGTCGCGCCAGCACCATGCTTCGCCTCCGGCGACGTTGATGTGCGCGCCGGGAGCCGGATGGTCGAACAGGTGGGCGAGGAGGTCGACGATGTCCTCGACGTGGATCAGATTCACCCGCTTGGCGCCGTCGCGGATGCGGCCGCGGCGCAGCCAGCCCGCGGGTTCGCGGCCGGGGCCGAAGATGCCGGCGAGGCGCAGAACGGTGGCGCCCTGCGTGCGCAGCCATTCCTCGCCCTGCACGCGGGGGATGCGCAGATCGAGCGGCGCGTCTTCGTCGAGCAGGGGTTGCCGGGCGGCATCCGCCGCTTCCAGCAGATATCCCGATGTGCTGCCGAAGACGATCAGACCGGCGACGTCGCGCAGACAGGCATCATGGAACGCCTGAACGAGAGGCAGCGGGACGGCAGGGAAGGTCCAGACGACGTGCCTCCCCGCCAGCGGCGGATTGCGCCAGCTCGTTTCGTCTTCGAGCGTGAAGGCGAGCGCATCGTCGCGTGCGGCGCGGTGCGTCGCCGCCGCGTGCGGGAAACGGCGCAGCAGCGCCGCGCCCGTATAGCCTGCGCCGAGTATGGTCAGGCCGGATCGATCGCCATGCATGAGCCGGGGTATCCCGATGTCGTCAGTGTTCGGTTTTTCACGGCTTATTTTCGCATTTTATGTGACAGCGCGCGCGGTTGACCCGTTCCGGCGCTTTCGTTATAGTTCGCCCGCCTTCCATATGGAGGTGCTGACCTGTATATCGATAGTTCATGGACGTTCCCAGTAGTCGCCCCGGTAGTTGCGCTGATAATTGCTCTGGTAATTGCTTTGGCGGCGAGTTGAAAAATCAGCAGCGATCCGCCGTGATCGACAGCCTCCTGTGATCCGGGCGCAAGCCTGATCTCCCGGTTCACCGCCGAGCTGTCCGTGACGGCAGTTGCAGGAGGTGGACCATGCAGACCGAAGATCTCGCCAGCAGCGTACGCGAGCTGCTGTCCCAGCGCGACATCGCGCAGCTGCGCGTGGTGCTGGAAGAATCCCATCCCGCCGACATCGCTTTCTGCATCGCCCTGCTGGAAGGCGCCGATATCTGGCGTGTACTGTCCGCGTTGCCCACCGAGCGGCGCACCGAGGTGTTCGGTTATCTGCCGCCCAATGAGCAGGTGCGGCTGGCGAACTCGCTCAACCGGCGCAATCTCGCCGAGATTTTCCTGCACATGTCCGCGGACGAGCGCGCCGACCTTTACAACCGGCTGGAGCCGGGGCAGCAGGCGGCGCTGCTGCCCGGTCTGGCGCAGGCCGAGCGCGACGACATCCGCAATCTCGCCAGCCATGAGGAGGACACGGCCGGCGCGATCATGACTTCCGACTATGCCACGCTGGCACCGCAGTTGACGGCGTCGGAAGCCATCCAGTCGCTGCGCCAGGAAGCGCCGGACAAGGAAACGATCTACCAGGCCTATGTCATCGATCGTAACCGCCACCTGCTCGGCACGGTGTCGCTGCGCGATCTCATCGTTGCGCACCAGGGCGCCCATGTTTCCGATCTCATGGTGGAGGAGGTCATTTCCTGCCGCGTCACCGATGCCCAGGAAGACGTAGCGAACAAGATCAGCAGGTACGACCTCATCGCCTTGCCGATCGTCGATGACAGCGAGCGTCTGGTCGGTATCGTCACCTACGACGACGCCATGGACGTCGCCGAGCGCGAGGCGACCGAGGATTTCCACCGTGTCGGTACCGTCGGCCGGCTGGATGAAAGCGTGCGCGAGGCCGGTATCGGTCTGCTCTATCGCAAGCGTATCTTCTGGCTGCTGATGCTGATTTTCGGCAATCTGCTGTCCGGTCTCGGCATCGTCCATTACGAAGCCACCATCACCGCCTATGTCGTGCTGGTGTTCTTCCTGCCGCTGCTGATCGCTTCCGGCGGCAACGCCGGCGCGCAGACCGCGACGCTGATGGTGCGCGCGCTCGCCACCGGCGATGTGCAGATGCGCGACTGGGGGCATATGCTCGGGCGCGAGCTGTTCGTCGCCGGGCTGCTCGGTGTGACCATGGCGGTGGTGGTGTCCGCCATCGGCCTGATGCGCGGTGGTTGGGAAGTCGGCTTTGTGGTCGCCTTCACCATGGTGCTGGTGGTGATAGTCGGCAGTCTGATCGGGTTGACGCTGCCTTTTCTGCTCAACCGTTTCCGCCTCGATCCGGCGACGGCGAGCGTGCCGCTGGTGACTTCGATCGCCGACGTGGCCGGCGTGCTGATCTATTTCTCGGTGGCTACCGCGGTGCTGGCCATACCGGCTCAGGGCTGATCGCACAGGGCATCGGCACACCCGGGCCAGCCCATCGATACCGTTCAGCACATCATCGACGAACGCGCGAACGCGGCGGCCGATCACTGACGCCGGCGTATCGGTGGCAAGGTGACGTCAGCCGCCGGCGATCCCGATCGATGCTTCAGTCGTCGTCGATCGCCAGATTCCAGGGTGAACCGCTATAGGCTTCGAGAGTCATGCTCTCGATCAGCGTGACGCCGCGCCGCGCCAGGCGCAGGGCAAGTCCAGGATCGGTCACTTCATAGCAGGCCCACTGCCACGGGCCGGACCACAGCGCCGTGCCGGCGCGCGGGAGCTTGCGGTAGTTGCAGAACAGGTATTCCGGCGCGAGCGCCTCGGCCTGGGTTTGTTGGGCCGGTGTCCAGTCGCTCAGCACCCAGCCGATGCGCGCGCCGAGACGGCGTGCCGCGGCGATCGCTTCGGCGTTGAAGGAAATGACGACGCAGCTTCCGAGCCGAGGCTGCATGGCGGCCACCATGAGTTCGACCGCGCGCAGGCCGATGGCGTTCAGGCTTTCCTGCTTGATCTCGATGAAGAACAGCGCCTGCGGCCAGTCGCGCTGCAGCTCGATCAGCTGCGCCAGGCTGGGGATGAGCGTGTCGCGGAAGCGGTCGCCGAAACGCGCCGGTTCTCCCGCGCCGAGCGCAGCGAGTTGCGGCCACGGCGTGCGGGTGACGCGCCCGCGATGGCCGCTGGTGCGACGCAGCGAGTCGTCGTGGCAGAGCACGGGTACGCCGTCCGCGCTGATCTGCACGTCCACCTCGACGTGGCGCACGCCGCTGCGCAGTGCGGCGGTGACCGCGGTCAGCGTATTTTCCGGGTAGCGGCCGGCGTAGCCGCGGTGCGCGACGATGGCCGGTGTGGGGATGTCGATGCGGGACATGTCAGGTTCCATCGTTCAATGTCGTGCGGAGCGGGCTGCTGGCGGTAGGCATGGATGGTGTTCCGAGTGTGTCATCATGCGTCGTGATCGTTCGTTTATAGTAGAGCGGTTTGCGGCATCGGCACCAGCGCTGCGGACATGGCCGGGTGAAAACCGGCATCGGTGTACCGCATAGAAGGATTTTTCATGAACGGATATGGACGCGGCGGCGTGCCGCCATCGGCGGACGGTATCCCGGTAGCGCTGTTCCGCGGCGCGTTGCTGCTGGCGGTCTGCCTCATCGGGTATCTGGCATTCACGCCGGTCGTGCACAGCGGTGCGGTGCAGGTCTGGGACAAGCTCAATCATGCCGCCGCCTTCTACGTGCTCGCGCTGCTGCTCGATTTTTCTCAGCCGCGGATGCGGTTCGGCGCGGCGAAGGGGCTGGCGCTGCTGGCCTATGGCGTGACGATAGAGGCGGTGCAGTATTTTCTCCCTTATCGAGAGGCGTCGGTGGGCGATCTGCTCGCCGATGCAATCGGGGTCTTTGCGTATCTGTGCAGTATTCCGCTGCTTGCCCGTATTCCCCTGCTGAGCAGGCGCTGGCGCGGCCGGTGACAGCGCCGGCCTGAAGGAAGCGGGGCGGGCTGCGGCTCGCGCGGGCATGGTGTTACCATGTAGCCTTCATGTCTCCGTCCGCGATCGAGGCGGAGTTGTCACTGTACCGCGAGGTGAAAGGGGACGAGGTCATGGGCGATATCATCTTCAAGTTCATTCTGCTGGCGCTGGTGCTGGGCTTGCTGGTCTTCATCTGGCATGGAGACCGCCGCAACCGGCGTGAACGCGAAGCCGAGGAGCGCGCTGCGCTGGAAGCGGAAGCGCGCCGGCGCGAGGACGGAGTTGCCTGAGGCCGGGGCGAGGCTGCCGTGAACGCGCGCGCGTTTGAGCGGTTGCGACTCGCCGGCGGTGCCTGTGCGCTCGTGCTCGCCGCCTTTCTGCTGCAATCCGTACCGGCGAGCAGCGATGCGCAGGACGCCGGCGGCGGGGTGCTCGTGCTCCGCGTCGACGGCGTGATCGGTCCGGCCACGGCCGATTACGTCCAGCGCGGCATCCGCCGCGGGCAGGAGCGCGGCGCCGGTTTGATCGTCATCGAGATGGATACGCCGGGTGGGCTCGATACCTCGATGCGCGCCATCATTCAGGAAATCATCGCCTCGAACGTGCCGGTGGCGACCTTCGTCCATCCGGGCGGCGCGCGCGCCGCCAGTGCCGGCACCTATATTCTGTATGCCAGCCATATCGCTGCCATGACGCCGGCGACCAATCTCGGCGCCGCCACGCCGGTGCAGATCGCCGGTTTCCCCGGCGGCAATGAGCCGGATGGCGGCGGCGCTGAAAAAACACCGCCGGCATCGGCCGATGCGCCGGCCGCTGTGCCGATGAGCGCCATGGAAAGGAAAATCATCAACGATGCGGTTGCCTATATCCGCGGCCTGGCCGGCATGCGCGGCCGCAATGCCGATTGGGCCGAACGCGCCGTGCGCGAGGGCGCCAGCCTGTCGGCCGAGGATGCGCTGCGCGATGGCGTGATCGATCTGGTGGTGGCGGATCTGGGCGCGCTGCTCGCCGCGCTCGACGGCCGCACGGTGACGGCGGCCGGCAGCAGCCAGGTCTTGGCGACAGCCGGTATGGCGGTGCACCATGAAGCGCCCGACTGGCGCGCGCGTCTGCTGGCGGTCATCACCGATCCCAATATCGCCTATATTCTCATGTTGATCGGTATCTACGGCCTGATCTACGAACTGGCCAATCCGGGCGCCTTTTTCCCTGGTGTGATGGGCGCCATCAGCCTGCTGCTCGCTCTGTTCGCTTTCCAGGTGCTGCCGATCAACTATGCCGGCCTCGCACTGATGGTGCTCGGCATCGCCTTCATGATCGCCGAGTTTCTCCTGCCCAGCTTCGGTGCGCTGGGTATCGGCGGCGTGATCGCCTTCGTCATCGGCTCGATCATGCTGCTCGATACCGGCGTGCCGGGTTATGGCGTGTCGGTGCCGCTGATCGCGTTTTTCGCGCTGCTCAGCGCGGTGTTTTTCATCTTCGTCATCGGCATGCTGTTCCAGTCGCGCAAGCGTCCGGTGGTGAGCGGTGTGGAGGAGTTGCTCGGAGCGGAGGTCGAGGTAATCGATGATTTCGATGCGGGCGGCCACGGCCGCGTGCGCGTACACGGGGAACTGTGGGGCGCGCGCAGCGCCGCCTCACCGCGCCGCGGCGAGCGTGTGCGCGTCAACGCGGTCGACGGTCTGGTGCTGACGGTCGAGCCGGTACCCGGTTCGGCGCGGGAAAAGGAGAATTGACATGACATTCGTGGTGTTTGTGCTGGGTGCGGTTCTGATCGCGTTCTTCGCCAGTGCCGTGCGCGTGCTGCGCGAATACGAACGCGGCGTGGTTTTTCAGCTCGGCCGCTTCTGGAAGGTCAAGGGGCCGGGGTTGATCATCATCGTGCCGGTCGTCCAGCAGATGGTGCGCGTGGATCTGCGCACGGTGGTGATGGACGTGCCGAGCCAGGACGTGATTTCCCGCGACAACGTCTCGGTGAAAGTAAGCGCGGTGATCTATTTCCGCGTCATCGATCCGCAGCGCGCCATCATCCAGGTGGAGAGCTACGGCGAGGCGACCAGCCAACTGGCGCAGACCACGCTGCGCTCGGTGCTGGGTCAGCACGAGCTCGATGAAATGCTCGCCGAGCGGGAGAAACTCAATGCCGATATACAGCAGATTCTCGATCAGCAGACCGATACCTGGGGCATCAAGGTATCCAACGTCGAGATCAAGCATATCGATCTCGACGAAAGCATGATCCGCGCGATCGCGCGCCAGGCCGAGGCGGAACGCGAGCGGCGCGCCAAGATCATTCACGCCGAGGGCGAGCTGCAGGCTTCGGTCAAGCTGACCGAAGCGGCGGGAATACTCGCTGCGCAGCCGCAGGCCTTGCAGCTGCGCTATCTGCAGACGCTCACCGACATCGCCACGGACAAGAATTCCACCATCGTTTTCCCCTTGCCGATGGATCTGCTCGGACCGTTCCAGGCCGTGCTCAAGCAGGTCGCGGACAAGGGCGAGCGCGGGGATTGAGGCGGCGTGGCGGCGCGACGGGTCGCGAGCGCGCGGATGTTATAATGGCCGCACAGCGTTGCCCCTTGGCGGGCAGCGCGCCGGAGGAGAGGGGAGGGACATGATCAGCGTGGGCGGGCGCGGCGCGATACGCAGCCTGGCGCCGGTATACGAAAGCAATTACCTGCTCATGCAGGATCTGGCGCCGGCGCTGCCGCGCGTGCGTGTACCGACAACGCTGTTGCTCTCGGCGTGTTATCCGCGCATCTCGCTCAGCATCCTCGAATGCGCCCCCTATACCAGCCTGGCGGCACTCAGCCATTCCTTCGGTATCTGCGACGGCCGTCTCCTGCGCGAC
Organism: uncultured Chromatiales bacterium; assembly: GCA_964388175.1. Taxonomy (GTDB): domain Bacteria; phylum Pseudomonadota; class Gammaproteobacteria; order SZUA-140; family SZUA-140; genus JAITWN01. The sequence continues at coordinate 21,061 of CAYLYS010000041.1, forward strand.
ATGGAAATGCGGCTGCGCGTCTATCATGACGCCCGGCTGCTCGAAGTCATCGCCTACCAGGGCAGGGGACGCTTCGCGCCGCGCTACCCCTATCCGAACGAGGCCATGCTGAGCCCGTTCGAGAAGCGCCAGGTCAATGTCTTTCTCGGCGAGTGGCTGCGCGCCTGCAGAATCCACCAGCGCTATCGCGACCGCCGCGGCGGACCGCAGCTTTCCTTTCTGGCCGACTCCTGAGGCCGATTCCTGAGTAGGCTGCCGGATGCGGAGATGCCGCGTCGGCCGACGCTTGCGGTGCGTTTTTGTCAAGCGCGTTCTGTGCGTGTCCAGGGGCGAGCGACGGCGCGGTGTTGCCGCCGCGGTGCTGGCGTGGCGTCCTCACCCCGGCCGGTGAAGGAATCGATCCCGACATTGGACAGCCTTCGCTGCCATCGGGTAAAATCGGCCGGATTTGTGGCGCGCGTCCTCCTTAGGAATCCTTGGAAGCAAGCCTGTTTTTGCCCCGAGACGGGAGAGGGTCGTGACGGCCGCTCCCGTTTTGTGTATCTGGAGATGTGATGAGCTTGCAACAACCGGCTGTGCTGGCGCTCGCGGATGGGACATTGTTCCGGGGCGTTTCCATTGGCGTATCTGGGCAGACGGTCGGCGAGGTGGTGTTCAATACCGCGATGAGCGGTTATCAGGAAGTGCTCACCGACCCTTCCTACGCCGGTCAGATCGTTACCTTCACCTATCCCCATATCGGCAATACCGGGGTCAATCCCGAAGACGAGGAATCGGAACGGATCTTCGCCGCCGGCCTGGTGATCCGCAATCTTTCGCTGATCGCCAGCAACTGGCGTTCGCGCGAGAGCCTGGAAAGCTATCTGCACCGGCATCGCGTCGTCGGCATCGCCGAGATCGACACGCGCCGCCTGACCCGGCTGCTGCGCGAGCGCGGCGCTCAGAACGGCTGCATCGTCACCGGGGATAATATCGACACGGCAGCGGCGGTCGCCGCCGCCCGCGCCTGGTCCGGCCTGGAAGGGCGCGATCTCGCCCGCGAGGTCAGCACCGAGCGCGTCTATGAATGGACGGAAGGCAGCATCGACACGGGTACCGGCAATACCGGTCCCCGTGTCGATGCGGGGACCGCACCGCCGGAAGCGCGCTTCCATGTCGTCGCCTATGACTACGGCGTGAAGCGCAATATCCTGCGCCTGCTCGTCGACCGCGGCTGCCGCGTCACCGTGGTGCCGGCGCGCACCTCGGCCGAGGAAGCGATCGCGCTGCGTCCCGACGGCATTTTCCTCTCCAACGGCCCCGGCGATCCCGGCGCCTGCGATTACGCCATCGCGGCGGTTCGCCGCCTGCTGGAAACCGGCTTGCCGATCTTCGGTATCTGCCTCGGCCACCAGTTGCTCGCCCTCGCCAGCGGCGCGCGCACGGTGAAGATGAAGTTCGGCCATCACGGCGTCAATCACCCGGTGCTCGATTTGGAAGACAACACGGTTTACATCACCAGCCAGAATCATGGCTTCGCCGTCGATGAAACGACTTTGCCGGCAAATCTGCAGGCGACGCACCGATCGCTGTTCGACGGCAGTCTGCAGGGGGTTCGTCGTACCGACCGGGCGGCGTTCGGTTTCCAGGGTCATCCGGAAAACAGTCCGGGACCCCATGACATCACTTTGCTGTTCGACCGCTTCATCGAAATGATGACGGCGAACCGCGGAATCTGACCATGTCCAAACGCACCGATATCAAATCCATCCTGATCATCGGCGCCGGGCCCATCGTCATCGGCCAGGCGTGCGAATTCGACTATTCGGGCGCGCAGGCGTGCAAGGCGCTGCGCGAGGAAGGCTACCGCGTCATTCTGGTCAATTCGAATCCGGCCACGATCATTACCGACCCCAGCATGGCGGATGCCACTTATATAGAGCCGATCCGCTGGCAGACGGTGGCCGCGATCATCGAGAAGGAGCGTCCGGACGCCCTGCTGCCGACCATGGGCGGCCAGACGGCGCTCAACTGCTCGCTCGATCTCGCGCGCGAGGGCGTGCTGGAGCGCTTCGGCGTGGAAATGATCGGCGCCACGCAGGAGGCGATCGATACCGCCGAGGATCGCGACCGCTTCCGCCACGCCATGCGAGAGATCGGCCTCGAATGCCCGCGCGCCGCCATCGCCCACAGCATGGAAGAGGCGCTGCAGGTTCAGGCGCAGATCGGCTTTCCGACCATCATCCGTCCGTCCTTCACGCTGGCCGGTTCCGGCGGCGGCATCGCCTACAATCGCGAGGAGTTCGTCGAGATCTGCGAGCGCGGGCTCGATCTCTCGCCGACCAAGGAGCTGCTGATCGAGGAATCGGT
>CAYLYS010000042.1:0-22933 GCA_964388175.1 uncultured Chromatiales bacterium
GAAGAGCTGGTTCAGCACCGTTTCGAGCGTGGTGTTGCGATCCGCGGGCGCGGCGCCCTGACGCAGGGCGCCGCTGTTCATGTTCACCAGATGCAGATCGGCCGGCTGGATGAGCTGGTTGCGGCATACCAGCAGTCCGTGATGGATGGCGTTCTCCAGTTCGCGGATGTTGCCCGGCCAGTTGTGATTCAGCAACTGGCGCTGGGCCTCTTCGCTGAGGCGCGCGTTGTCGTAGCCGAGCCGCTGGCAGTGTTCCTTGAGGAAGAAATCGGCCAGCGGCAGGATGTCGCCCGGTCGTTCCCGCAGCGGTGCCAGGCGGACGGTGGCGACGTGCAGGCGATAGAACAGATCCTCGCGGAAATGTCCGGCGATCACGGCATCGACGAGGTTGACGTTGGTCGCGGCCACCAGCCGGACGTTGATCGGAATCGGCGTGCGCGAGCCGACCCGAACCACTTCACGCTCCTGCAGCACCCGCAGCAGTTTCACCTGCATGGACAGCGGCAGGTCGCCGACTTCGTCCAGGAACAGCGTACCGCCGTCGGCGGCCTCGAACCAGCCCGCCTTGCTGTTGGTGGCGCCGGTGAAAGAGCCTTTTTCGTGACCGAACAGCTCGCTTTCCACCAGCGATTCCGGAAAGGCGCCGCAGTTCACCGCGACGAAAGGTTCATCGCGCCGCTTGCTGAGTGCATGGATGTGTCTCGCCACCAGCTCCTTGCCCGTGCCCGTTTCCCCCATGATCAGCGCATTGGCTTCGCTCGGTGCGATGCGTTCGATGCGGCGCAGCAGCTCCTGCGAGCGGGGATCCTCGAAAACGAGCGCGGTGGCCCGGACCGAGGTACTCAGTTCCCGCGGATTGGGATGGGCAAGCAAGGACATGATCAGGTGCTCCGGGGGAACGTCAGCAATCGGGAAATTGTACGGAGAATCGAACGGGGTCGAAAATCATTAGTAACGATTACCATATTCCCGCCGCGAATATCCGCACCCGCGCGCATCACGCGCTGGTGCCGTCGTGGGCGATGTTTTTCGTCCGCAGTCCCTGGGTTTCGCCGCGGGCGAGAATCGCGGTGTATTCGCCGGGGTCGACGCCGTTCAGGTAATAGTTGCCGACGTGGTGAAGGCGCCAGCGGATCGGATCGTGGGTGGTGTGCACACGCGCATCGCGCCAGAAGCGATCGAGATTCCATTTTGTGAGCGAGGAGCTGGCGCCGAGCAGACCGAATATTTCGCTGGCGATTCGCAGCGAAGCGCGGTCGGCGAGGGCGCGGGCGGTAGCTACGGACAGGATCAGCTCATTCTGCAGATCGTTGTCGTCTTCGTCCACCAGGTGGCGGTCGAACAGCCTGGCGGCGTCCTTCAGCACCGATTCGGCAGCGCGCAGATCGACCGCGAAATCCCCGATCTGGCGGATCACGTGCGGTTCCTGGCTGGCATGCTCGACGCCGCTTTCCACCCAGGCGCGGGCATGGTTGCGCAGGTAGTGCACGCCGGCCTGCAGGGCGCCGGCGGCGATGCCGGTGTCGATGGCGGCGTGCAGTATCTGGGGGTAGGTGAGCCCGGTGCGTTTCATCGGGCCGCCGGCGCCGCGGAACTGGACGTAGTTTTCATCCAGCACGATGTCATCGAAGATGACCGAGCCGCTGACCGAGTGTTGCTGGCCGTAGGCGTCCCAGTCGTCCACCAGTGTCAGTCCGGGGGTATCGCGGTGCAGCAGGACGCCGACGCCGCCCTCATCCGAGCCCGCGCTCAGCGAGATCCATTCGGCCAGGTAACAGCCGGTGGAATAGAACTTCCGGCCGTTGAGGACCAGTTTGCCGTCTTCGCGGCGGGTGACCCGCGTGCGCGTGTCGAACTTGTTCTTGCCGCCCGTTTCCGCCAGCGCATTGCCGAAGCGCTTGCCGGCGAGGATGTCGCCGATCAGGCGCGCGCGCGCCTTGGCATTGGGATATTCGAAGGCGCCGCGGATCATCACGTTGTGGATCTGCAGCAACTGTCCCACGCCGCCGTCGGCGGTGGAGATGATCCGCACCACTTCGACGATGGTGGCGACCGATGCGCCGATGCCGCCGTGCGCCCTGGGTACCGCGATCGCGGTCAGACCGTTCTGCGACAGCAGCTCGGCCTGTTCCCGCGGCAGCTCGCGGTTGCGCGTCGCGTCCGACGCTGTCTGTGCGATGCGGCGCGCGACCTCATGCGCCACTTCGATTGCTTCCTGCTCGCTGCGCAGGATCCGCACGGGAGCGGGTGCCGATACGACGGAATGGGCCATCACATTCACCTCTGTCTGGATAATTTCACGGTCTGCCGGGGTTGGCGTCCGGTGGCGGCATGGTGAGCAAGTTCTGCGCCAGTTTCGTCGCAGCGGTCTTGTAGCGCTGTCTTTCGTACAAAAGGGCCGCATCGACCGCGACATCGCGTGACCGTCCTGTTCATGAGGCAGCAGGACGATGTTGATGATCTGCTGCCTGAGCAGCACAGCTTGCTTCGCTTTGCTTTTTATCGGCGTTAAAACAGCTGCTTGTGCTTTGGCATAGGCATTGCTTTGGAGGTGGCTGATGTAGCCCGTGACCGTATTTCGAAATATCGCGAAGGAGTCTTGCGTGGCAGTGAAAATTCTCTGGTATCTGACCGTTCCCGATGGCCCCTATCCGTGGGAAGCGCACGGGCGCTGGAAAACCGATTTCAATCATCTCAAGCAGATCGCGGTCAGCGCGGATCACCTCGGCTATTACGGTTCACTGCTCGGCTCGAGCCCGAATGAAAGTCTCGCTGTCGCCGCCGCACTGATCGATTCGACCGAACGCCTGCGTTTTCTCGTGGCGCAGCATCCGGGCGAGCTGTCGCCGGCCGTGCTCGCCAAGTGGGCGCTCACCGTCGATGAGTTTTCCAACGGGCGCCTGCTGTTCAACGTGGTGAACGGCAACGATGCCGGGCTGGCCACGCTCGGTGTCCACTATCCGCATGACGAGCGCTACGAATTCAGCCTCGAATACTGGCGCGCGTTCAAGAAAATCTACGCCGGCGATACCGACGGCTACGAAGGCAGATTCGTCAAGCTGGCGCCGCGTCCTGCCGCAGCCGCCGGCCATCCGCTGGGCGGCTGGCATCCGCCGAAGCAGCCCGCCGGCATTCCGCTGTGGGGCGCCGGCACTTCCGCGCCGGGTGTGGCGCATTCGGTGCAACTGCTCGACGTCTATCTGAGCTTCGCCAATACACCGCCCAGGCTCGGCGAGAAATTCGCTCGCGTGGCGGCCGAGGCGGCGAAGATCGGCCGCACGCTGACCTTCGGTACGCGCCTGCAGGTCATCGTGCGCGAAACCGAGGAGGAAGCCTGGGCCTATGCGGAGAAACTGCTGCAGCAGACTTCGCTGAAGACCGCGCTCGATTCGGTTGCGCGGCAGTTGCCGCCCGGCGAGACGCTGGAGAGCTGGCACAGCGACGATCCGCAGGTCGAGCGCAATCTGGGTGCGCTGCGTGCCGGCCGTTTGCCCAAGGCGCGCGATCTGGAGATCTATCCCAACGTCTGGGTCGGTCCCAGCCTGTTCGGCTTCAACATCGTCGCACCCTCGTCGGGAACCTATCTGGTCGGCAGCGCGCAGCAAGTGGCGGAGCGGATCCGCGAATACGAAAGTCACGGCACCTCCGCTTTCATCCTGTCGGGTTTCCCGCTGATTGCCGAAGCGCAGCGCGTGGCGGATCTGCTGTTTCCGCTGCTCGATCTGGATCACGGTTTCGAAGTGCCCAGGATCGGAGCGACGTCGCGCTACGCCTGATCGCCAGCGCACGACATTCCACAGCACGCAGGAGCGCGAGTATGAGCAGTGATTTTTCCCGTCGTCGTTTTCTCCATTCCGGGCTGACGCTGCTTGCCGGTGGCGCCGTGCTGGGCGGCGGACTGCTCAGCGCCTGCGGCGACGGCGGTCGGCAGCAACCGTTGTCGTTTGGCGCCGGCAATGGTCAACCGGTACGGGGTGGACGGCTGCGCGTGGGCATCATCGACGGCGATCAGTCCGGCAATCTGGATGTACACAAGCCGGTCGGTGGCGGCACCATCCGCGGCTGGGCGCTGTACAGCAAGTTCTGGGAATGGACCGAGGACGTCGGCACGCGCCTGGCGCTGGCGGAGTTCGCCGAGCCCAATGCCGATGCCTCGCTGTGGACCATCCGCATCAAGCCCGGTCTGGAGTTCCATCACGGCAAGACCATCACCGCCGACGATATGGTGTTTTCCGTGCTGCGGCTGACCGATCCCAAGCTCGCGTCTCCCTATGCGGCGCTGGTCGGTGCGATAGACCGCAACCGCGTGCGCAAGTTGGACGAGCGCACCATCGAAATCGGTTTCAAGGAAGGTCAGGGCTTCGTGCCCCTCGACGAAACCCTGATCAGTTTCGGCGGCATCGTGCCGACCGATTACGACCCCATCACCAATCCGGTCGGCTCCGGACCGTTCCGCCTGAAGAGTTTCGTTCCCGGCCAGCGCTCGCTGTACACCCGTTTCGAAAACTATTTCAAACCGGGCCAGCCTTATGTGGACGAACTGGAGATCATCGAGTTCAACGATCAGATCTCGCGTACCGCCGCCCTGCGCGCGGGGCAGATCGATCTCGCCAGCGGCGTGCTGGCCGAACACAGCGGGCTGATCCAGGCCGATTCGCGCCTGCAACTGTTCTCCTCGCCGACCACCGCTTTCACCGGCTTCAATCTCAATATCTCCCGGCCGGAATTCCAGGACGTGCGTGTACGCGAGGCGTTCCGTCTGTTCGCCAACCGCGAGGAGCTGGTGGCGCGCGCCCTGAACGGCCATGGCCGCATCGCCAACGATCTCTATTCGCCGCACGATCCCACTTACAACCACGACATCGCGCAGCGTCCCTACGATCCGGAGCGGGCGCGCTGGCTGCTGCGTGAAGCCGGCCAGGAGGGGCTGAAGGTGGAGCTGACCACCACGCCCGGCGCCGGTGTCAGCGCCGGTCTGGTGCTCGCGCAGCAGGCGCGGGCGGTCGGCGTCGAGATCAATGTGAAACAGGTCGATACCTCGATCTTCAACGGCCCGCAGCGTGAAAGCTGGGCGCTGTCGACCGGCAGCACGCCGGCGCGCGGCTTTCTCGCCAGCGCGCTGCACAACGATGCGCCCAACGCCATCTACAACCGCACACAGTTCCGCGATGCGCGCTTCAGCGAGCTGTTCTATGCCGCGCTGACCGAGCCGGACGTGGAAAAGCGCAAGGTGTATGTGCACGAGGCGCAGACAATACAGCACGAGCGTGGCGGTCTGGTGATCTGGGGTTTCACCGATGTGCTCGATGCCGCCACCCGGCGCCTGGGCGGCCTGATTCCGCAGCAGACGATCTTCGCCTCCTGGCGTTTCGACGATTTCTGGCTGAACAATGGCTGACGGTTCGGTCGTCGCCAGCGCGGGTATCGGTTCCGGTGGCGGAGCGGTGACGGCGCCGCGCTGGCGTACGCCGGCGTGGCTGGGCTGGTTCTTCTGGCGACTGGGTTACGGCCTGCTGACGGCGTGGGTGATCACACTGGTCGTGTTCCTCGCCACGCAGGCATTGCCGTCCGATCCGGCGCGCATCATGCTCGGACCGGAAGCGCCGCAGGCCAGCGTGGATACGCTGCGCCAGCAGCTCGGGCTCGACCGGCCGGTGCTGGTGCAGTACCTGAACTGGCTGGGCCGGGCGGCCAGCGGCGATCTGGGCGTTTCCATCGATTCCAACGTGCCGGTGGCGGAACTGCTGGTGCGGCGCTTCGGCAATACGCTGGTGCTGCTGCTGGGCGTCATCGCTTCCGTGGTGCCGCTGTCCCTGCTGCTCGGCGTCACGCTGGCGCTGCGCCGCGACGGCCGGCTGGATCGCTGGTGTCTGTCCCTGCTGATCTATTTCAAGGCGACGCCGACGTTCCTGCTCGCCATCGGTCTGGTTCTGCTGTTCTCGACGCCGTCGATCGATCTGCTGCCGGCCATTTCCATCATCACCCCGGACAAATCGCTGTTTGCGCAACTCGAGTTTCTGGTGCTGCCGGTGCTGGCGCTCGGCCTGTCCTCGCTGCCGTATCTCACGCGCATGGTGCGTGCGTCGATGATCGAAGCGCTGGAATCCGACTATCTGGTGGCGGCGCGTCTGCGCGGCGTGCCGGAGAAGCTGCTGGTATGGCGCCATGCGCTGCCCAACGCGCTGATCCCGTCGATCCAGGGTGTGGCGCTGACCATGCGCATGCTGTTCGGCGGCGCGCTGCTGGCGGAGGTGATCTTCAGCTATCCGGGGATCGGCACCGCACTCAACTCGGCGATCCAGATGCGCGATCTGCCGATGATCCAGGCCATCGTGCTGGTGACGACGCTGGGCGTGGTGTTGATCAATCTGCTCGCCGATCTGATCACCGTCCTGCTTACGCCCAAGCTGAGGACGGCGCGGCGCAGCCGCATGATCGTGCGCAGCCGGCGCGGCATTCTGCCCTGGTGGCGTCGTCCGCGCGCCACGACGCCGTAGCAATGCCGCGATGAAGCCGGGCACTTTGAGCAGACTGATCCGCGTCGATGCCGCTTTCTGGCAGGAGCCGCAGATACGCCGGGGGACGTGGGTAACGCTGGCGATCGTGGTGCTGGCGCTGAGCGGGCCGTGGCTGGCCCCGCATCAGGCCACGGACATGGTCGGGCCGGTCTACGGCGCGCCGACCGCATCGGCCTGGTTCGGCTACGATTTCCTCGGCCATGACGTGTGGTCGCGCGTGCTCCACGGCGGCTTCAGTCTTCTGTGGATGTCGGTGGCCGCCTCGCTGCTGGCCCTGCTGGTGGGCGTGACGCTGGGCATGCTCGCGGGATTTTCCCGCCGCCGTCTGGACAGCTTCATCATGTGGGCGACGGACGTCGCGCTCGCCTTTCCCGATCTGATCCTGGTGCTGCTGATCGTGTCCATGCTGGGACGCGAGCCGTGGCTGATCGTGCTCACGGTGTCGGTGGCGTTCATCCCCAGCGTGATCCGCTTGTCGCGCGGCAGCACGGTGGCCATCGTCAGTCAGGAGTTCATCGAATCGGCGGAGATGCTGGGCTTGCCCAAGCGCCGGATCCTGTTCCGCGAGATCCTGCCCAATATCCTGACGCCGCTGCTGGTGCATTTCGGCAATATGCTGACCTGGGCCGCGGGCGTGCTGGCGGGACTGAGTTTCCTCGGCTACGGCGTCGCTCCGCCGATGGCGGACTGGGGTCTGATGATCAATGAAAACCAGGCCGGGCTGATGATACAGCCGCTCGGCGTGCTGGCGCCGGCGCTGCTGATCGCGATCTTCGCCTACGGTACCAACATCCTCGCCGAGGGCATCGGCCGCCATGCGGCGCAGATCGGCAGTCGCCAGAACTGATAGCCGAACTGATACGCGAAGTAATGAAGCATGCAGCCATGACGCCCGCGGTGATCGAGCACGACAGCAAGGTGGATGACGCGCCCGGAGCTATGCCTGGAGCTATGCAGGGATCTATGCAGGGATCCGGGCCAGGATCCGTGCCAGCCTCCGTGTCGGATGATGCACGCCCGCATGCGCATGAGCTGCGGGAAGAACCGGTGCTCGGAGTCGACGGCCTGCGCGTCGAGCTGTCGGCGGATGTCGATGTCATCGACGGCATTTCGTTCCGGTTGGCGGCGGGTGAGATTCTCGGACTGGTGGGAGAGTCCGGCTCGGGCAAGACCACGCTGGCCACCGCGCTGCTGGCCCATGCGCGCAAGGGGGCGACCATCGCCGCGGGAGAGATCCGCATCGCCGGGCGGTCGCTGCTGGCCCTGCGCGGTGAGGAACTGCGCCAGGCGCGCGGCGCGCTGGTCGGTTATGTGCCGCAGGACCCGGCCACCGCGCTCAATCCCGCGCTGCGCCTCGATACGCTGCTGCGCGAGACCCTGCATGCCCACGAGCCCGGGCTCGATGCACAGCAGCAGTCGCGGCGTCTGCAGGAAACCCTGCACGATGTCGGTCTGTCCTGCGACGCGGCGTTCCTGCGGCGCTTTCCGCACCAGCTTTCCGGCGGCCAGCAGCAGCGCGTGCTGCTGGCGCTCGCCTTCGTGCTGCGGCCGCGGCTGATCGTGCTCGACGAGCCGACCACCGCGCTCGACGTGACGACGCAGGCCCATATCCTCGATACGCTGCGCCGTCTGTGCAAACGCCAGGGTGTCGCCGCGGTATACGTTTCGCACGATCTGGCGGTGATCAGGGATCTGGTGGATCGGGTGATCGTCATGTATGCCGGGCGACTGGTGGAGCAGGCGAGCCGTGACCGTTTGTTTTCGCACCAGGCGCATCCGTACAGCAGGGGTCTGCTGGCGGCCATTCCCGATGTGGCGCAGAAACGCGCGCTGGAGCCCATTCCCGGCTACGCGCCGGCGCCGGGACAGCGCGGTGCGGGCTGCGCTTTCGCGCCGCGCTGCGCGGCGCGCAGCGATGTCTGTCTGCACGATGAGCCGGCATTGCGCGAGCTCGCTCCCGATCACCGCGTCGCCTGTCTGCATCCCTTGCCCGCGTCCGATGAACGCAGCATCTCGTCGTCTGCCGCCGAAGAAGCGGGCGCGCATCGACCGATTCTGGTCGAAGTGAGGGAGCTGAACGTGTCCTATGACCGGCAGGTGCTGTTCGACATGGATCTCGACATCCGCGAGGGCGAGTGCCTGGCGCTGGTGGGCGAGTCCGGTTCGGGGAAAACCACTTTCGCCCGCGTGCTGGGCGGGCTCGGCGACAATGCCATCGGCGACATCCGCTATGGCGGTGAAACGCTGGCGCTCAACTCACGCCGGCGGCCGCCGACACAGCGTCGTCAGATCCAGTATATTTTCCAGAATCCCTACCGCGCCCTGAATCCGCGCCAGACCGTCGCGCAGAGCCTGATGGTGCCGCTGCAGCATTTCTTCGCGCTCAGGGGCGAGGCCGCCCGTGCGCGGATCGCGGCGGCGCTGGAGCGGGTGTCATTGCCGGCGTCGACGATGGCGCTCTATCCGCACAGCCTGTCCGGCGGCGAGCGCCAGCGCGTGGCGATCGCCCGCGCCCTGATCAGCGAGCCGCGGCTGCTGATCTGCGATGAAATCACCTCGGCGCTGGATGTGTCGGTGCAGGCGTCGATCATTGCCCTGCTGCAGGCCCTGCAGCGCGATGGCCTGACGCTGCTGTTCGTGACCCACGATCTCGGCGTGGTGCGCGCCATCGCCGACCGCGTCGTCGTGCTGAGGCATGGGCGGGTGGAAGAGCAGGGCGTCACCGCTCAGGTGCTGGATAGGCCGGTGGCCGACTATACGCGCTCGCTGGTGGCGCATTCGCCGTCGCTGATCCGCGGGCGTGACGGCGGCTGAGCCCTGAATCCGCACAGCCGTCACGCCTTTCGTATCTCCCGCTCTGCTTGTACCGAAGCTTATACCGAACCGGCCACGGCGAGCGCAGCGCCGGCCTTGCGCTGCTCACGGATACTCACCTCTTCCCTGACGGTGGCGATCAGCACGCGGTCGAAGCCGGCGTGCTCGTGGGCGCGGGCGAGATCGCGCAGGTAGCTCAGATCGAGATCGAGGTAGGCTTTGCGCGGTTCGAACTGATTGCGCCGAACAGCCCGCCGATGAATTCAACGGGCATGGCATTGCTCCTGAGTCAAATGAAAAAGCGGCAGCCTGAAATCAGACTGCCGCTCTTGGTTTGTCGTTGGGTTTGCCGTTGGGCTTGCCGTTGGACTTGCCGCCGGATCGTTAGCGCTCAGTATTCATAGGTGAGCGAAACGCCATAGGTCCTCGGGTTGCCGTAGGTTTCCACGTACTGCGGAGCGGGTCCGTTGGGACGGCCGTGGACCTGGTAGAACTTGTCGGTCAGGTTGTTGACGAAGGCGGTGACGCGGATGTGGCCGTCCGGCACGACGTAGGTCACGCGGGCATTGGCCACCGTGTAGCCGGCCTGGGTCAGCGAGGGATCGGCCTCGGCATCCTGGCGATCGACGAGGAAGAACTCCCTGCCGCGGTAGCTGATGTCGCCGCCGGTGATCACCTTGGCGCCGTTGCCGAGGCCCAGCGTGTGTTCCAGGCCGGCGCCGATGGTGACGCGCGGCGAACGCACCAGCCGGTTGCCGGAGTTGTCGCCGGTGATTTCGCCGGTGATCGGGTTGCGGTTGATGAATTGCCGGTATTCGCTGTCGAGGACGGCGGCGGCGAGACGTCCGCGCAAGGTGTCGGTGATCAGGCCGTCGATTTCCAGCTCCACGCCCTGTGCCCGCGCTTCCGGGCCGTTGGCGAGCGCGGAAGTGATGCCGCCGGCCGGGTTGGGTACCAGCAGATTGGTCTGGATGTCCTCGTAGTCATAGTAGAATACGTTGGCGTTGACGATCAGGCGCTCATCCAGCCACTCGGACTTGATACCGATTTCGTAGCTGTTGACGTATTCCGGTTCCACCGCGCGCACCGGGTCGAGGCTGTTCTGCACGCCGACGTTCAGGCCGCCGGAACGGAAGCCGCGGGCATAGCGGAAGAAGCCGCGCAGATTGTCGGTGAAGCGGTATTCCGGCGTCAGATCCCAGCTCCAGTCCTTCCAGGTTTCGGACAGGCTGCGGGTCTGGTTGACGTCGGGCGCCGGGTTGCCGGCGAAACGCTCATCCCAGAAATTGCCGGCGAGCAGATCCACCACATTGTACTGGCGCAGTGCGATCTGCAGATCCTTCTTTTCGGTGCTCCAGCGCAGGCCCGCCGTCACGGTGAACTGTTCGGTGAAATCGAAGGCGATGTTACCGTAGATGCCGGCGCTCTCGGTCTCGTGATCATAGCTGGTGATGCGATAGCCCGGCGTGGCCGCGCTCTGCGCCACCAGCGGCGCGGGAAGCTGCGCCAGCGACTGCTGGTAGCGCGCCGCCACGGCGGTGGAATCGAGCTGCTCCTTGAACAGATGTACGCCGGTGATCCAGCGCAGGCGTTGCTGGTCGGATGAACTCAGCCGCAATTCCTGGGTAGCCTGTTCCCAGGATACGTCCGAACGGCTGCGGGTGTGATTTTCCAGCGGGTTGTTGCCGCCGCCGCCGAGCACGAAGTTGTCGGTGATGTCGTAGGAGGTGATGGAGGTCAGCGTGATGCCGCCGAAACCCTTGTTCAGGGTCAGGCTGGCGCCTTCATGCAGGATTTCCTCGTCCTGATAGACAGAGTTATCGATATAACGGCCATGGGGACGGGTGTACGCGATCGGTGTGCCGGGATTATAGGTGCCGATGATCAGCGAGCCGTTGCTGCCATTGCCGTCGTGCTTGCGCCGGTGGAGCTTGAGCAGGGCGTCGAAATCTTCCGTGGGTTTGACCAGTATCTGCAGTCGGGCGGCTTCCCTTTCCAGATCGCCGGCGGTTTCTCCGGTGGCGAGGTTGTCGATGAAGCCGTCGCGCGATTCGGTGAAGAAGGAACCGCGTACCGCGATCTTCTCGCCGCCGCCGTTGACCACGCCTTCCACGGTGCGTTGGTTCTCGCTGCCCACGGCCAGGGTCACGTAGCCGCCGTTCTCATTGAGCACCGGCTTCCTGGAGATGTAATTGATGACGCCGCCGGTGGTGTTCTTGCCGTACAGCGTGCCCTGCGGTCCGCGCAGCACTTCGACGCGATCCAGATCGAACAGTGCGCCACCGGCCGAGATCGGCGCGTTCAGATAGACGCCGTCGGCGTACAGACCGACCGGAAGCACGGTGTTGGCGGCGACGTCGCCGGTGCCGAGGCCGCGGATATAGATGCGTGGCCGCGATTCGCCATCGGGATTTTCGGCGGCCGCGTTGGGGACGAAGGTGAACAGGTCATGGGTTCTCTGGACGGCTTCGGAAGCCGCTCCGGCATCGACCGCGGTGACGGCGACGGGCACTTCCTGGATGTTTTCCTCGCGGTGCTGCGCGGTGACGATCACGGTTTGCAGTACTGGGCTGTTTTCCTCTTTCTCTGCGGACGTCGCATCGGTCTGCTGCGCCGCCAGCGGCGCGGACAATCCGCCCAGCAACACTGCCGCGACGAGAGGTCTGATCCTGTAATCTAAATTCATTTTTCTCCTCCATGGGAAGATATCGTCTGCACGGTTGAGGAATTCTTCCCATGCCGGCAGTTCGATCGCGTATCGGTTGAAGAAATCGCGGTTCTGCCGCGAGACGAGAGGCGATGGCAAGTTCTGTGCCAGTGAATCACTCGGGTTTGCGTGCCCGAAAGAACGAGCGTGTTCGATCGCCGCATCGCGCATGCGCGATGCGGCTTCTGCCGGCGCGGATTGCTTCCATGGCAGCAGAAACGAGCTATCGGCTGTTTCCCGGCCAGCAATCGCGTCGTTGACGACAGCGATATGCCGAGCTCCGACGCGTGAATAATATTTTTCCGGGATCGTGTTTCGAGAGCATTAGACGTGACCGCATGCGTTGCGGATGGCGTCGACGATGAGTGCGAGAGGCCGCGTCTGCTGTTCAGGCAGCATCGCTTGTTCACGATGTTGCTGTTCCGGCAGCAGTGCGCGCGGGGTTTGCGTTTTTTCCCGGCGCGGTGATGGCCGGAAATGCGGAAAATACCGGGTCTTGCGCAGTTCCGGTCAACTGGAACGGTTCTTGCCTTTCAGACAGGCGAACCGTTTCCAGGAGAGTCGATATGTCCGCCAGTCAGAAACAGGCTTCCGCCTCGGCGCAGGATGTGCCGCGCCCGGCACCCGGTGATGTTCCCGGAGAAATCTGGTTTACCCGTTGTCCGGTTCCCACCGCGACCGGGCTTGCCTACAAGCTCGGATGGCTGGGCGAGGAGTTTGCCGCCGAAGGCGTCGAGGTCAAGACGCTGCAGGACAACCGCCAGCTCAGCCGTCATCACTACGATCACGATCTCGATACGCTGGTGCGCGAGGGTGGCAGCATTCTCGCGCTGGCTGCGCGCGCTCAGGGCGCGCGCAGCCGTCTCGTCGGTCTGACCTGGATCGATGAATGGCAAGCTATTCTCGTGCGTCCAGGCTCGGGCATCCACAGTACCGCCGATCTCAAGGGCAAGCGTCTCGCCCTGCCGGAGTGGGGCGCTCATGAAATAGCGAGCCATGCCCGCGGCTCGAGCATTTCCCGCGGCATGTCATTGCTCGGCTATCGCGGCGCATTGCGCCATGCCGGCCTCGGCTTCGAGGATGTGCAACTGATCGAGGTGCCCGCCAACCGCTCGCCACAGGCGGGCGGCGGGAATGGCGGGCTCGACCGGCTGTGGTCGGGGCTCGATTATCTGATCAAGGGCAAGGTGGATGCCGTGTACGTCAAGGGCGCCTCGGCCATCGATGCGGCGAAAGCGGTGGGCGCCGTTGTCGGCGTCGATCTCGATGCCTTGCCCGGACACGAGTTCCGCATCAACAACGGCACGCCGCGACCGATCACCGTGCACGAGGATTTCATCGAACATCACTTCGATCATCTGGTGCGCTTTCTCGATCAGACCCTGCGCGCGGCGGACTGGGCGCGGGAGAACGAGCGCGACGTGCTGGATATCCTCGCCGCGGAAACCCGTGGCAGCGTGCAGGCGGTGCGGGAGGCCTACCGCAACGACTTCCATCTCTCGCTGCAGCCTTCGTTGTCGGCGGAGCGTCTGGAGCTGCTCGAGACGCAGAAGAAATTCCTCTGGCTGTACGGCTTCCTGGAGCGCGACTTCGATTTCGCGGCCTGGGTCGACCCGCGTCCTCTCGACGCCGCGCTCGAACTTCGCCGCCAGCGCCTGCAGCAGGGCAGCTGACCCTGTTTCGGCAACGACCACGCAATCTACATACAGGATGAAAACATGAACGCATCGACACTGAGCAAGGAAACACTGGCATTCGTCGAGAATGTCATCGAGGAAGCGGGGCTGGCATTCCAGGTCTTCCGCGAAACCAATACCATCACCGCCAACGGAACGGTCGGCTTCATCGAGCGTGTCCCCGGCGAGGAGTTGCTGGTGAACGTCGGCTATCCGGGGCCGTTCCGGCGCAAGCAGCCGCTGCAGGCGACGCTGGCGGATTTTTCCGGCACGGTACTGCTGGGCAACGGCCGCGGCGGTCCGGGGCGCTACACCAGGCTGTTCCGCGAGTTTCCCCAGGTGACCACGGTGTCTCACGTGCATACACCGTCTCTCGGCGCCTGGGCGCAGACCCATCGCACCCTGCCGATCCGCTATGTGCCGGTGCAGCGGTTCAAGCTGTTTCGCGAGCTGCCGGTCTACATCGATCGGCGCCAGGAGGAAGTCGATTTCATCGTCGACCGCCTGCGCGAGAATCCTCACCTCAGCGCCATTCTCGAAGCCAACGGCGGCGCCACCGTGTGGGGCACCAAGGGCCTGCGCGATACGGCGGAGTTCATTCAGATCCTGGAGGAGGGCGCCACCATCCAGATCGCGGCGGAATCGATCGGTGGTTCCCGCGATTTCGGTCCGGGCGTGCTGGCTCAGCAGTTCCGCATGAGCGGCCTGACCGAGCAGGCCCGTGAACTCGGCCTGCTGCCGACCGCGGAGCGGTGAGACGGCAGCATCGCTGAAGAAGGCGATCGCAGGTGTGCGGGTGGAGCGCGGACCATGCCCGGGCATGGTCCGTTTTGCCCGCGGCGCCGCGGTCGCATGAGAGAAACACGCCCGTGTCCTTAACTGTTCGCCAGCTGTTCGTTGGCGCCGCGCCGCGTTTCGTCCGTTCGCCGTTGCGGCGGGCGCGGCGGCGCATGGTAGCCGCGGATGAGCCGCGAACGGAGCGGACGATGCGTACCGACGGAATGAGACCACTCTATGTTAGTTCATCGTCCGCTGTTGCGATGTCTGGCGATCTATCGCCACATGCCGTGGAAATTCACGCTGACACTGCTGATCTTCATTGCCATGAACATCGGCATGGCCCTGCAGCAGTGGCTGATCGGCCATGCCATCAATGATGTCAGCAGCGGCCAGGCGGTGGTCGCTGGCGCAGACGGCGTCCTCGATGCCACTACCGCGTGGAAATGGCTGTGGCTGATCGTCGCGGTGGCCGCTGCGCGCGGCCTGCTGCAGTACGCCTCCGGCGTGTTGTCGCTGACGCTGGGCCAGGCGCTGCTGACGATCCTGCGTGAACGCATCCTGATCCAGGTCCAGACCCTGCATCTCGCCTATCACTGGGAACACGGGATGGGGGAGATGATCACGCGCACGACGCGCGATGCGGACAAGGTGCGCGATGCGCTGGTCAGCTTCTGGCGCCAGGTCATCGATACGCCGCTGGTGGTGCTGGCCGCGGTGGGCCTGCTCGCCTGGTATCACCCCATGCTGGCGCTGGTGCCGCTGGTGCTGACGCTGCTCGGGCTGTGGATATTCGTATTGCAGACCGGGCATCTCGTGGTGCTCGATCGCGCCGTCGGCGCGGCCTACGATCGCGTCAATCAGGATCTCAGCGAAGGCATCGGCGGGGTGCGGGTGATCAAGTCCTTTGCGCTGGAAAACGGCCGTATCACGCAGTTCGATCGGCAGGTGGCGATGTTCGTCGAACAGGCGAGGGTGGCGCTCGCCTATGCCAGTTCGCGGATTCCGCTGCCGCAGGCGGTGGTGGCGCTGGGCCAGGTGTGGATTCTGGTTTATGGCGCCTATCTCGTGCGCGCTGGCGAGATCGGGATCGGCGAACTGGTGGCTTCGCTGCTGGTCGCCACCACGCTGGTGTTCCGCATCGAAGGCGTGGGCAGGGTGATGCAGGTTTTTGCCGATGCCCGTTCTTCCGCCAGCCGTATCTGGCAGTTGCTCGATGCGCGATCGGAAATCGTCGGCGGCGCCCAGATCCTGCCGCAAGGACCGCTGGGCGTGCGCCTCGATCGGGTCGGCGTGGCGACACCGGGCGGGGGTCGCCTGATCCTGGAGCAGTGCAGCCTGGAGGTGAAGGCGGGCGAGATGGTCGCGCTCGTCGGCGCCACCGGCGCCGGCAAAAGCCTGCTGGCAAGCCTGTTGCCGCGCCTGACCGATGCGACGGCGGGGCGGGTGCTGGTCGGTTCGGATGCCGCCGGCTGGCGGGATGTGCGCGAGGTCGATCTCGCCGCGTTGCGCCGCCGCGTGCATGTGGTGCCGCAGGAGAGTTTTCTGTTCTCCGATACGCTCGCCGCCAATCTGCGCAAGGGCGCGCCCGAGGCCAGCGACGATCGCCTGCTGTGGGCGCTGCGCATGGCCGCCGCCGACGATCTGCTCGAACGCTTGCCGTCCGGGCTCGATACACCGCTCGGCGACCGCGGTGTCACCCTGTCCGGTGGCCAGCGCCAGCGGCTCAACCTGGCGCGCGCGCTGCTGGCGCAGCCCGATGTACTCTGTCTCGACGATGCCACCAGCGCCCTTGATACGCTGAGCGAGCGGCGGGTGCTGGACAATCTGCGCGCGCTGCGCAGCGAGCATGATCGCCCGCCCGCGGTGCTGATCATCTCCAGCCGTCTTTCCACCATTCTGCTCGCCGACCGCGTGCTGCTGCTGGAGCAGGGGCGGATTGCCGACCAGGGGCGGCACGAGGATCTGCGTCGCCGCAATGCCCATTATCGCGATCTGCTGGGGATAGGCGATGAGTGAGCGCACGAAAAAGGCCTTGAGCGATATCGAGATCGAGGAGGCATTTGCCAGGCAACCGCTCGATCGTGGCATGTTCATGCGGCTGCTGCCTCTGCTGGCGCCGGTGCGCCGGCGTATTTTCCTGGTGATCGCCCTGGAACTGGCGCTGGTGTACGTGGTGTTCCTGCGTCCCTGGTTCGTGCGCGAACTGCTCGACAACGGTCTGGTGCTCGAACCGGTGCTCGGGCAGCAGCAGTGGTTGCTCGATGAGCGGCTGGTGTGGCTCCTGGGCCTGGGTCTGGCGGCGACCTGGGTAGTGCGTTTTCTGCTTTCCGGCCTGTCGCAGTATCTGGCCGGCAGTGCCGCGATCCATGTGCTCAACAGTCTGCGCAAGCGGGTGTTCGCCCATGTGCAGACGCTGAGCGTCGCTTATTTCGATCGTACCAAGGCGGGTCGCATCATCGCTCGCGCCGACCGCGACGTGGACAGCCTGGAGCCGTTGCTGATCCAGGGGCCGCCGGAACTGTTGAGCGCCGTGCTGCGTCTGCTGCTCGCCTCGGTGATGTTGTGGCTGATCGAACCGGTGTTTTTCCTCAGCCTGGCCGGCATCGTGCCGCCGCTGTTCCTGGCGACGTGGGCCTTCAAGCGGGTTTCCCAGCGCAACTGGTCGAAGGTGGCGGAGAATCGCAGCCGCTTCACCGCGCATCTGGTCGAGACCGTGGCCGGCGCGCGGATGATCCAGCAGTGCGTGCAGGCCGAACCCAATCTGCGGCGCTATCGCGAGCTGCTGGAGGATTTCAACAATGCGCTGATCCGCGGCAGCATCCGCGCCGGCTGGTTCGCTCCCTTCACCGGCCTGCTCGGTGCGCTCGGCATGGCGGTGCTGCTGGTGGTGGGCGCGCACAGTCTGGCGGCGGGCACGGTGACGGTGGGGCAGATCGCCGAGAGCCTGTTCTACGTCATGCTGTTCCTGGGACCGTTGCAGGAGTTGTCCGATCTGTTCGAGCGCTACGCCACCGGCGCCGCTTCGGCACAGCGGATTTTCCTGCTGCTCGATACCCGGCCGGAAATCAACGATCCGCCCCGGCCGGCGGCGCTGGGCCGGGTGCGCGGTGAAGTCCATTTCAGTCGTGTCGTTTTTTCCTATCTGCCGCAGCAGGGCACGCCGGTCATCCGCGAGCTCGATCTGCACATTCCGGCCGGCGAGGTGCTGGCCATCGTCGGCCCTTCCGGTCACGGCAAGAGCACGCTGGTGCAACTGCTGACGCGGTTCTACGAGGTGCAGGAGGGCGCCGTCACCATCGACGGCATGGACGTGCGCGATCTCAGGCAGCACGAACTGCGCCGCCAGGTAGGTGTGGTGCTGCAGGACAATGTGCTGTTCAGCGGCACCATACTGGATAATCTGCGTCTGGCCGCGCCGGATGCGGACGATGAGGCGCTGATCGCGGCGGCGCGTGAGCTGGGGGCGGACGAGGTGCTGGAATGGCTGCCGCATGGTTATCACACCGAAGTCGGACCGCTCGGCAGCCACCTCAGCCATGGCCAGCGTCAACTCGTCTGCCTGGTGCGCGCCTATCTCGCCGATCCTGCGGTGCTGGTGCTGGACGAAGCCACTTCGGCGGTGGATATTCATACCGAGCGCCGTATTCAGAAGGCCCTGCGGCGGCTGTGCGAGGGGCGTACCGCCATCATCATCGCGCACCGCCTGGCCACCATCCGCGATGCCGACCGCATCGCCGTCATTCGCAATGGACAACTGGTCGAGATCGGCGCTCATGCGCAACTGCTGGAGCGCCAGGGCGCCTACGCGGAACTGTATCGCGCCTATCTGAACAGTGCGGGTTATCTGCCGCAGGAAGGCGAAGTCGCCACCGACGGCGCTACAGACGATGCGGCGCTGTCCAAGGCTGTGGTATGAGCTTGTTGGTGTCGCAGCGGATCGGCAGCGGACAGGAGGGCAGACGGTGAGATCTGATCGCTCGGGCAATGGGCTGGAATCGCTCTGGTATACGCACAGTCCCGAGCCGACCAGCCTGTGGCTGGCTGTTGCCACCGGGCGCCTGAGCGCGGCACTGAAACCGCTCGGCATCCGCCTGCAGGCGCTGCTCGAATCCAGCGACTACAGGGTGCGCGGTTCCTATTTCGATCATCATCTGAGCAACTCGGTGCGCCACGGCAGCAATTTCCCCGCCATCTGGGCGCGTTCGCAAGGGCGTGCCACCTGCCTGATCGGCACTTCGTGGGTGGACGAGGCGCAGGTGCTGGTGACCACCGTCGACAGCGGCATCAACCGCGTGCGCGATCTGCGTGACCGGCGTTTCGGTCTCTCCAAGGGCGCCGATATCCAGGTCGATATCGGCCGCGCCAGGGCGCTGCGCGGGCTGGAGAACGCATTGCTGTCGGAGGGGCTGGACGTTGCCGATGTGGAGCTGGTGGACTATCCCTACAGCGGCACTTTCATCAGCGACGATCCGTATTACTACAGCAATGCCGCCGCCATCAGGCCGCGCGGCGGAAAGCGCCGCTGCAACCACGAGTTGCTCGGGCTGCTGCGCGGCGATATCGACGCCATTTATCTGAAAGGCGCGCACGCGCTGCATCTGGTCGATGAATTCGGCCTGAACGTCATCATCGACATCGGCTCTCATCCCGACCCGATGATCCGCTCCAATGTCGGCACGCCGCGCGTGCTCACCGTGGATCGGCACCTGCTCGATCATTATCCCGAAGTGGTGGAGCGGGTTCTGGCGACGGTGCTGGAAACCGAGCGCTGGGCCCGCGATCATCCCGACGAAACCCGCCGCCTGCTCGGCCTGCTGGTGAACGGCAGCGAATACTGGGTCGCCGCCGCCTACGGTGAAGATGTGCACCGCCGCTTCCGTACCGATCTCGACGAGCGTTCGATCGCCTCGCTTCAGGACATGGGCCGCTTTCTCGAGCGCTGGGGCTTCATCTCCGGCGCTGTCGACGTGCGGGAATGGATGGATCCCCGGCCGATCGAGAAACTGCTGCGCGCGCTGTAGCGGCCCGTGCGCGTCGATCCCGCAGCTGAGGGATCGACGCGCACGGGCCGGGCCTGACGGCGATGAAGCGGGGAAGAGCGCCTCAGGCGGTCGCCGCGCGCGGCTTCCTGTCGCGGCCGCCGCTGAACAGCACCGGCAACTGATCGATCGCTTCGGCGATGCGCTGCTGCAGGCTGGCGGTGGTGATCTGGTAGCCGGTGAAGTCGGCGCTGGTGGCATAGACGCTGACCGGCAGCGTCAGGGACTGGAAGAAGCTGAACAGCGGCCGGAGCTGGTATTCGATCACCAGTGTGTGCCGATCGCTGCCGCCGGTGGCGGCGAGCACTACCGGCTTGTCGATCAGGCTGAACTGATCGATCAGATCGAACAGATGCTTGAAGTGTCCCGGATAGCCGCCCTTGTAGACCGGCACCGCCACCACCAGCAGATCGGCGGATTCGATGCGTGCCAGCTCGCGCTCGATGTCCGCCGGCAGTTCCGGGCGCGACAGCGCCGCACCCAGCGCAACGGCGATGCGGCTGAGGTCGATGATGTGGCTGGAGGCGGCGAACTTCCCGGCGATCTCTTCGATGATCTTTTCGGTCAGCGCCAGCGTGCGCGAAGGGTGGCCGATGTTGCCTGATATTCCCACGATGTTCAAACGATTGGCCATGCCGGTTTTTCCTTGTTGTGGAACGGATCCGATCCTTCCCTAGGGCAACACTCGTGCCATTCCGGCAGGCCCGGCGCAATGCGGATGATTTGCTGATTTATTCGGGGCTTATGGACATAGTGCGGCGGCGACGGTCAGGCCTGTCGACGATCGTGCTGCTGGCCGGGCAGCAGCCGCGGCGGTTTTGCTGCCGTGGCAGCAGGGCGAAGGTGTGGTGCACATTGGCATGGCCACAATAATGAAAAAGCCCCGCATCCGTGGGAATGCAGGGGCTTTTGGCGGGTGCCGGTGGAGCGGGTGCTTGCCGGGACTGCGCCGTCTGTCGCGCTCGCCCGGATGGCATTCCGCCGATCGGGTGGGATGACATTCATTTCGTCAGTGCGATGAACAACTGCGGCAGCCGTTCCGGCAGCCGCTCGACACGGTCGATGACGGTGTAGTGGCGGCCGAATATATCGGCGACATAGTCGTCGGCCCCGGCTTTCAATGTGGCATCGAGGCTGATGCAATAGGTGAAGATGCCGTCGCGGTCGAGTTCCTTCACCGCCTGGCGCGCATCCTCGATCAGCAGGCGTTCGTCGTGCGCGTCGACGTCGGATGGCTGGCCGTCGGTGAGTACGAGCATGAGCTTCTTGTCGGCGCGGCGCGCGCCGAGATAGTGCGCGGCGTGACGCATGGCGGCGCCCATGCGGGTGGACCAGCCCGCCTGCATCGCCGCCAGGCGCGCCTTCGCTTCATCGTTCCAGTGCTCGCCGTAGCCCTTGATGTGCAGATAGCGCACGTCGTGGCGGGTGTTGGAATGGAAGCCGGCGATGGCGAAGGCATCGCCCAATTGCTCGATGGCCCAGGCCAGCAGCGAAACGGCCTCCTGGCTGAGTTCGAGGATGGTCTGGTCCGAACCGGCGGCCTTGTCGTTCAGTGACTCCGACAGGTCGAGCAGCAGCATGACGGCGATGTCGCGGCCATCGGTGCGATGGCGCATGTTGATGCGCGGATCGGGCGTGGCGCCGCTCTTGAAATCGATCAGCGCACGCAGGGCAACATCGAGGTCGAGTTCGCTGCCATCCTCCTGATAGCGGATGCGCACCTTGTCCTGCGGCTTGAGCAGGTCGAGCAGCCGTTTCAGCCGCTTGGCGAGCGCGCCGTGTTTCTGCAGCAGACGGTCGATATCGCCGGCCTGCCCGCTCGGATGCAGCGCCTCGTATACACTCACCCAGTCGGGGCGATAGCTCCGGCTGTGATAGTCCCACTCGGGGTAGTGGCGCGGCGGCAGCCCCTTGAGTTCCTCGCCGGGGTCGAGCTTGCGCTTGTCGTCGAAGGTTTCCTCTTCGTCGCCCGCTTCGATGAATTTCCATAGATGGCGGTTGTCGTCGCGGTAATCGATCACCGTATCGTCGAACCAGACCTTGGCGTACTGATCGCTCTGGCGGCGGGTTTTCGCTACATAGGCGAGTGCGAGTTCGGCGATCTCGCGCGTCGACGAGGCGCCGTCCGTCATCAGTGCATGGAAGCGTGCGACGAAATCCTGAAGGTCGGCGTTGCGGTAACCATGCTGCGGATCGAGGAGAGCGCGCGAGAGCATGGCCAGACGATGGCGCAGACAGGAGGTGGTTTCCGGATCGCAGGCGCATTCGTCCGGTTGCGGGTGCAGCGCGAGGAAGATATGGCGCAGGCCGGGATATTCGCGGATCAGCAGCGTGTCGATGCGGCAATCCTCGAAGAACTCCACGGCCAGGCGCTGAAAGGGGCTCCAGTTGTCCGCGATCTGCGCTTCGCTCCAGCGGCGGTGACCGATCATGTGAGCGAGCGTGGCGCGGTAGCGGTCGAGGCCGGAGATGCCGGCGACATCGTCGTACACATCCGGCAGGCGGATGCCGAGCCGGTCGAAATACGGCACGGGCTTGCGCAGTTCGTCGAAGGCAGTGGAATAGGGGACGAGATGGTGCGGGTCACGCCACAGTCCGCGCAGGTAGAGATCGAGCTTGCGTTCGACGTCCGCGAGCAGGGTGCCGTGGCGCTCGCGCTGCAATACCGCGCGGCTGTCCGCCGAATGCAGGCAGAAGTAATCCTTCTGCCGTTCGGGGTGGCCGGCGTAGTTGCGGATGCCGTATTCGACCCAATTCGCGAGGCCCGCGATCGACAGTTGGCCGAGCAGCGCCGGCGCTCGGGCGAAGAAATCCGGCAGGCCCGGACTCGGGAAGGTGGTGTGGTGGCCGTGGATGGAGCCGGTGGTGCGTTTCTTCAGATCGAGCGCGATGTCGAGATAGTGCTGCAACTGTTCGGCCGAGTGCAGGCGCTGCGCCACCGGCGCCAGCGTCTGCAGAAAGGGCGTGATCGCGCGCCCGTTGGGCGATTTCTGCAGGCGCTGGATCAGCGTCATGACCGCCGGCAGCGCGGCTTCGCCGCTGGCCCGCGCGACCGAGGGCCATTCCTCCATGAACGTCAGCATCGGCTCGACGCCGCGGCCGAGCTTGCCGATGAGGCGCGCGGCGTCGAGATACGCGTCCAGCCCCTCGCGGCTGAGCGCCGCCACGGCCTCGGTCATGACGTCCTCGAACACGGCTTCTACCTGGGGAAAGCGCGTATCGATCCGCGTCCAATAGACGTGCATCAGGGGATCACGGCAAGTGTCTGTGGGGCTCATGGCGTCGCTCACGGCCGCGGTTTGCTCCCGTTTGCGCCGGTTGGTCAGGCAAAGGTGGTGTCGATGGCGTGGTCCAGCGTGTCGCGGATGTCCACGTCGTCGGTGATCGGCCGCACCAGTG
>CAYLYS010000043.1:0-22643 GCA_964388175.1 uncultured Chromatiales bacterium
TCCTGCTCGACGAGGTGGAAAAGGCGCACCCGGACGTGTTCAACATCCTGCTGCAGGTGCTCGATGACGGGCGCCTGACCGATGGCCAGGGCCGTACCGTCGATTTCCGCAACACCGTCATCGTGATGACGTCGAACCTCGGTTCGCAGGTGATCCAGGAGCTCGCCGGCGATGGAAATGGCGACGACAACTATGAGCTCATGAAGGCGTCCGTGCTCAATGTGGTCGGGCAGCATTTCCGCCCCGAGTTCATCAACCGCATCGATGAGATCGTGGTGTTCCATCCGCTGACCCAGGTGCAGATCCGCGCCATCACCGGTATCCAGATCACCTACCTGCGCTCACGTTTGCGCGAGCGCGGCATGGATCTGCAGGTGAGCGAGGCAGCGCTCGATAAGCTGGGCGAGGCCGGTTTCGATCCCGTATACGGCGCTCGCCCGCTTCGGCGCGCGATTCAGAGCCGCCTGGAGAATCCGCTGGCGCAGGCGATACTCGCCGGGCATTACGGCGATGGCGATGTGATCAGCGTCGATCTGCAGGACGATGAATTGCGCTTCGGCAAGGCGGACGCGGCAGCGTCCGCCTGAGCGGCATGATGCTTTCCGGTATGCGAATGGCGTGCTGAATTTCTACCATCGTCTGGCCGTGCGCCTGAGGCCCTGGCGCGCGGCGCTGTGGCTGGCGTGCGCGCTGGCGGTGGCCGGCGTGCTGGCGCCGATGTTTCTCGTCGCCGGTGAGACCGGCGGGCGTTACGTCTTTACCGCGATCACGGCGCTGATGTGGCTGGTTGCCCTGCTGATGGTGAGCCATGGTTTCGCCGCGCCGCCGCCGGTGCTGGCGCCCGGCCTGTCTTTTCGCGGGCGCTGGGGTGTGCGTATCCGCCGCGCCGCGCTGTGGACGATGGCGCTGCTGATGACGGCGCTGTCCGCGCTGGTCGTGTTCGTCAGTCTGCGCGTGCTGGGGATCTGGCTGCGCAGCTTCTAGCGGTGCGGCAGCCGGTAGCGGCAATCGTATCGGGCCGGCTCAGCCTTCGTCGGGGACGAAATCGGGTGAGTGCGTGATCCGCACCTGGCCGATGCTGTGGTCGTCCATGCTGACGATCTCGAAGATGAAGCCGCCCGCCTGCAGGCGTTCGCCCGCGGTGGGCAGATGGCCGAGCTGCCATAGCAGATACCCGGCAAGCGTCGAATAATGATCGGTCTTGTCCACCAGGTTCGCGTTGATGAGCGTGGATATGCGGCGGATTTCGATCGATCCGTCCACCAGCCAGGAGCCGTCGGCGCCCTGTTCGGCGAGCGCGGGCGCTTCGTCTTCATCGGCGAATTCACCGGCGATGGCTTCGAGAATGTCGGTGGAGGTCACGATGCCTTCGAGCGATCCGTATTCGTCGAGAACCACGGCCATCTGCAGTGGCGAGTGGCGCAGCTGCTCGGTGAGGCGCAGGACGCTGAGGCTCTTGTGGATGACCAGCGGCTGATGGATGAAGCGTTCCGGTTCGATGCGATCGTGCAGCAGCAGGTCCTGCAGCAGTTCCTTGGTGATGACGATGCCGATGAAGTTGTCCAGGCTGCCGCGGCCGAGAGGCAGGCGGGCGTGTTTCATTTCCTGTACGCGGCGGCGCAGCTCTTCCGCCGGTGCGTCGAGATCGAGCCAGTCGACGTCGATGCGCGGCGTCATGATCGATTTGGCCGGACGCTTGTCGAGCGCCAGCACGCCTTCGATCATCTGTTTTTGTTCCGGCGCGAAGATATCCTGGGCGGCGGAGTATTCGGCGATGACATCCACCGTTTCTCCCAGCCCGGTATCCTGCTGACGCCGGCCACCGAGCAGGGCGAGCACGGCGTTGGCGGCGCGTTCGCGCAGATCGCCGGCGTCGATGCGCTGGCGATTGCGCCGCGCGATCTGGTTGAAGGCTTCGATCATGATCGAGAAGGCGATGGCGGCGTAGAGGTAGCCTTTCGGAATGGGCAGTCCGAAGCCTTCCACGACCAGGGAGAAGCCGATCATCATCAGGAATCCGAGACACAGAATGACCACTGTCGGATGCCTGGAAACGAACGACATCAGCGGTCTGGAAGCGATCATCATGATGATCATGGCGATGACGACCGCAATCATCATGACCGCGAGTTCATCGACCATGCCGACGGCGGTGATTACCGAGTCGAGCGAGAAGACGGCGTCGAGCACCACGATCTGCACGATCACCTGCCAGAACACCGCGTGCGCGATCTTGCCCTGGCCGTGGTGACCGTCTCCTTCGAGACGCGCGTGCAGTTCCATCGTTGCCTTGAAGATCAGGAACAGGCCGCCTGCGAGCAGGATGAGGTCGCGACCGGAGATCTCCAGGCTCAGAATGCTGAACAGCGGATTGGTCAGCGTCACCACCCAGGCGATGGAGGCGAGCAGGACCAGGCGCATGCCGAGCGCGAGCGACAGGCCGACAATACGCGCCTTGTTGCGCTGGTGCGGCGGCAGCTTGTCGGCCAGGATCGCGATGAAGACGAGATTGTCGATCCCGAGGATGATCTCGAGCAGAACAAGTGTGGCCAGACCCAGCCAGGCGCTAGGGTCGTTTATCCATTCCATGAGCGCGGACTCTCAGAGGCTGAGGCGATAACCGGACGATGTCGGGTCGGGGGAGGGAAAGCGAAACTCCTTGCGCTGATGTCGCTGCAGCGGATAGGGGCGATCAGCGGCCACTGGCGGACGACATGTGCATCGTTCGGCCCGGGCGGAGTATGCGGTTGTGTGCTGCGGACGATTGCATCGCGGATAAGCTACCATAAAGATGCCGGGGAGATGAAGCGCATCATAATACTGCCATATTGCCGCGCGGCGACGATCGCCGCGGCGGGGCCTGCCCCCCGCTTTCCGCCGACCGATGAGATTCGATCGCCTGGCGGGCGCTTGACGGGTGCCTGACTGTGCCGGGCTGTACCGGACTGTACCGGACTGTACCGGACTGTAATGGAGAAGCCATGACGGGGCGTGCCGTAAGTCGGCGCGGTGGTGGTAAACTGCGTCCGATGAATGTTTTTTTCTCCCATCCGCAGGGCTGCGGGCGCTGGTCCCTGCTGGTCGCCGCCGCGGCGCTGCTCGCCGCTTGTGCCGGCTCGGCGCCGCATGCGCCGCCGCTGTCCATGCACGGTGCGAGTGCTGCCCTGCCTGCCGGCAAAGCGCGTCCGCCCGAGGCTTCGCCCGCGCTGGCGCTGGCGCATCTGTCGGCGCTGCGCGATATCCTCGGTGCGCTGGAAGATAAGCGCGTGGTTTACATCGGCGAGTCGCACGACGAGTACGCGCATCATCTGACCCAGCTCGAAATCATCAAGCATTTGCACGGCGTGCATCCGCAGCTCGCCATCGGCGTGGAATTCTTTCAGCAGCCGTTCCAGCAGGCGCTGGACGATTACGCAGCGGGCAGGCTGAGCGAGCGCGACATGCTGCTCGCTACCGAATACTTCACGCGCTGGGGATACGACTACCGCCTCTATGCGCCGATTGTGCGCTATGCCCGCGACAACGGCCTGCCGCTGATCGCGCTCAACGCTTCGCGCGAGCTGGTGAACAAAGTGAGGGAGCGCGGCAGCGACGGCCTCGCCGGGGAAGAACGCGCCGGCCTGCCGGAGACCATCGACCGCAGCGACGCCGCTTACGAAGAGCGGCTGAAGACCGTTTTCCGCATGCACGCGCACCGCGGCGGCCGCGATTTTTCCCGTTTTCTCGACGTACAGCTGCTGTGGGACGAAAGCATGGCGCAGCGCGCCGCGGACTTCCTGCGCGAAAATCCGCAGCATCGCCTGGTCGTGCTCGCCGGCAATGGCCACCTGGCCTTCGGCAGCGGCATTCCGCAGCGTGTCAATCGCCGCGCGCCGGTGAGCAGTGCGATCGTGATCAACGATTGGACCGGCGCCATCGAACCCGCGCTCGGCGATTATCTGCTCATGCCGGATACGCAGTCCCTGCCCAAGGCCGGCATGATGGGCGCGACGCTGGAGCGGGGCGAGAGCGGCGTGACGGTGACTTCGTGCGCGCCCGGCAGCGCCTGCGAGTCGGCGGGTTTGCGCAAGGGCGATCGCTTGCTGTCCCTGGACGGCGTCGCGGTCGCGGACATCGGTGAAGTGCGGGCGCTGATGTGGGACAAGCAGCCCGGCGAGACGGTGAAAGCGACGATTCTGCGCGAGCGCACCCTGCGCAGACCCGAAGAAAAGCAGTTGATGCTGGAACTGCGCTGACGGCGGCCGCGCCGCGGCCTGCCGTCAGCAAAGGCGGGCTTCAGGCCGCGCTTTCGAAGGCGAGGCCGAGGCGGAAGCGGCCCTGCTGCTGCTTCACCCAGCGCACTCGCGCCTGGCGACCGTTCAGGTTCAGGCGCTGATTCAGGCTCAGCGGATGATCGCACAGCAGGCCGGCGCCGCGGCCGGCGACATCGACGAGTTCGGCATCGCGCTGCGGTCCGGTATCGAGCGCGTAGCTGGTAAGAACGCCCTGCGGCATGCGCAGTTCCTTCCGCAGTTCAATATCTTCGATGCTGATGGCCATGGTTTTCCCCCTCGTCTGTATCGTTGTTCTTCGCCGCCGCCCGCTTTTGAGGGCGCGGCATTTCCTCCGCCGGGGCCGATTCCCTGCCGGCTCCCGACGGTGTCTACGGTGTCTTCAGCTCGCCTGCAGTGTCTGCCGCAGCACGTAGGGCAGAATGCCGCCGTGGTGGAAATAGGCGATCTCGTTCGGCGTGTCGATGCGGGTGACGACGGTGAATTCCTTGACTTCGCCGCTGTCCGATAGCGCGCGCACCGTGATCGCGCCGCCCGGCGTCAGGCGGTCGAGATCGAGCACGCTGTAGCGTTCCTCGCCGCTCAGGCCCAGCGTTTCGCGGGTCTCTCCGGCGCGGAACTGCAGCGGCAGGATGCCCATGCCGACCAGGTTGGAGCGATGGATGCGCTCGAAGCTCTCGGCGATCACCGCGCGGATGCCGAGCAGCTTGGGCCCCTTGGCCGCCCAGTCGCGCGAGGAGCCGGTGCCGTATTCCTTGCCTGCGAGCACGATCAGCGGTACGTCGTCCTGCGTATAGCGCACGGAGGCATCGTAGATCGACGTCGTTTCGCCGCTCGGCAGATGGCGCGTGATGCCGCCCTCGGTGCCGGGGGCGAGCAGATTGCGCAGGCGTATATTGGCGAAGGTGCCGCGCACCATCACTTCGTGATTGCCGCGCCGCGCGCCGTAGGAATTGAAATCAGCCGGATCGACGCCCTGGGAGATCAGGTATTCGCCCGCCGGACTGCGCCGGGCGATGCTGCCCGCCGGGGATATATGGTCGGTGGTGACGGAATCGCCGAGCACCGCCAGCACGCGCGCGTTTTCGATGGCGCTCACCGGTTCGGGTTCGGCGCCGAGGCCGTGGAAGAACGGCGGCTCCTTGATGTAGGTCGAATCCTCCTGCCAGTCGAACAGCTCGCCGGCGGGTACTTCGAGCTCGTTCCATTCGCGGTTGCCGATGGAAATGCGCTCGTAGGTGCGATTGAACTGCTCGGTGGTAACGTAGCGCTGCGCGTATTCGGCGATCTCTTCCGTGCTCGGCCAGATGTCCTGCAGGTAGACGTATTGCCCGTTGGGATCGATGCCGAGCGGATCGCTGCTGAGGTCCATGTTGACGTTGCCGGCGAGCGCGTAGGCGATCACCAGCGGCGGCGAGGCGAGATAGTTGGCACGGACGTGCGCGTTCACCCGTCCTTCGAAATTGCGGTTGCCCGACAGCACTGCCGCCACGGCGAGATCGCCCGACTGCAGCGCGCTGACGATCTGCTCCGGCAGCGGGCCGCTGTTGCCGATGCAGGTGGTGCAGCCGTAGCCGACGAGATGGAAGCCGAGGCCTTCGAGGTAAGGGGTCAGGCCGGCCGCATTGAGGTATTCGGTGACGACGCGTGAACCCGGCGCGAGGCTGGTTTTCACCCACGGCTTGGCGCGCAGCCCGCGGCGCACGGCATTGCGCGCTACCAGGCCTGCGGCCAGCATCACCGCGGGATTCGAGGTGTTGGTGCAGCTGGTGATCGCCGCGATCACCACCGAGCCGTGGCAAAGCCGATAGGTCAGGCCGTCCGGATTGCGCACCGGTACGAAGGCGCCGCATTTTTCCAGTTCCTCGTCGGGATGCTGCGCGGCGAGTTCGGGCGCGGTCATCATCGGTGCGCCGCCTTCGCCCAGCCAGTTGATGATGGCGGCGGGATCGACGTTGGCGCTGGGCTTGAGGTGGGAGGCCAGCAGCTTGCGGAACGAGCCGCGTACTTCGGGCAGCGTGACGCGGTCCTGCGGACGGCTGGGGCCGGCGAGGCTGGCCTGCACCGTGCCGAGGTCGAAATCGATGGATTCGGAGTATTCCGCTTCCGGCGCGTCGGGCTGGTGCCACATGCCCTGGATCCTGCAGTAGGCTTCGACCAGCGGCGCGTACTGGCCGCGGCCGGACAGGTGCAGGTAGGCGAGGGTCTTGTCGTCGACCGGGAACAGGCCGCAGGTGGCGCCATATTCCGGCGCCATATTGGCGATGGTGGCGCGGTCCGCGAGGGACAGGGCGCCCAGGGCCGGGCCGTAGAATTCCACGAACTTGCCGACCACGCCGTGGCGGCGCAGGCGTTCGGTGATCATCAGCACCAGATCGGTGGCGGTGGTGCCCGCGGGCAGCTTGCCGGTCAGGCGCACGCCGACCACTTTGGGAATGAGCAGCGAGGAAGGCTGCCCCAGCAGCGCCGCTTCCGCCTCGATACCGCCCACGCCCCAGCCGAGCACGCCGAGGCCGTTGATCATGGTGGTGTGGGAGTCGGTGCCGATCAGGGTGTCGGGGTAGGCCCAGGTCTCGCCGTCCCGCGTGCCGGTCATGGTGACGCGGGCGAGGTATTCGAGATTGACCTGGTGCACGATGCCGCTGTCCGGCGGCACGATGCGGAAATTGTTCAGTGCGTTCTGCCCCCAGCGCAGGAACTGGTAGCGCTCGCGGTTGCGCTGCAGTTCGCGGATGGCATTGATCCGAAAGGACTGTTCGCTGCCGAAGCTGTCCACCTGGACGGAGTGGTCGATGACCAGATCGGCCGGGGTGAAGGGGTTGATGCGCGCCGGGTCGCCGCCCATGCGCTGGATGGCGGCGCGCATCGCCGCCAGGTCGGCGACAGCGGGGACGCCGGTGAAATCCTGCAGCAGGACGCGCGCGGGCATGAAGAAGATTTCCTGCTCGGGGGCGGCGTGGCGATCCCACTGCATGAAGGCTTCGATGTCGCCGGCGCTGACGGTTATGCCGTCTTCATGGCGCAGCAGGTTCTCCAGCAGCACCTTGTGTGCATATGGCAGGCGCGCCGGATCGCCGTTACCGGCGCGCGCGAGCGCCGGCAGCGAGTGGTAATGGAATTTGGTCCCCCCAACTTCGAGGACGGCCCTGGTGCCGAAGCTGTTCTGATTCACGCTGATTGGTCCGCCATGCTTGCTGGACGCGATCGTTGCCGCGTCCTGATTATTGGTCGGGGGGCAATTATATCGCGATCGCCGGCCATTTCTCCCGCATTTTGTGCTCAGGGCCTGTCAGGCCAAAGAGTTAGCAGACCCTAGGCCAGCAGCACCGCGATCAGGCCGGTAAGGAATATGCCGTCGAAAGTGCCGGCGCCGCCGATGGATGCGACCGGCACTCCCATCTTGCGGATGTCGTTCGTGCGCATCAGGTCGGCCCCGATCAGTACGCCGAGCGTACCGCAGATGTAGGCCAGGGGCGCGCTCATTTCCGTGTTGATGAACAGCGCCGTCAGCGCCGCGGCAAGCGGGGCGATGAAAATCGGCATGCCGATGCCCAGGCCGGGGATGGGCCGGCTGAAGCGGTAGCAGACCAGGGCGACGATGAAGACCGCGAGCATCACGTCGGACAGCGGCAGCGGGTGGTGCTGCAGCAGATAGAAGGAAAAGGATATGGGAATCAGGGCGCCGCCGACATTGAGGGCGATCGTGGTGTGGCCGTCGAAGCGTTTCATCGCGGCGCTGAGCAGGGGGCGCAGTGCGGGCGGCGCGTCGTCCGGAGAGGCGGCCTGCGCCTGTATCCTGAACAGGCGCAGGTTGATCAGGCTGCCGAGCAGTGAGGAAGCGAGCAGGAGCAGGGCGGATTCCCGCGACAGCCCCAGTTTGCCGAAGGCGATGGTGAGCGCGCCGATCTGCACCATGGTGAAGATGAGGCCGGCGGCGAGGAACAGCAGGATGAGGGAGAAAGGAGAGCGCATGCAGGGTCATCCTGACGGGGAGGGTCCGTTCCTGCAAGACATGGGGGTTGCGCGGCGCTCCGTCAATGGGATCTTTGAGCTGCGGGCCCAACGAACGCCTGGCTGCGTCGGCGGGGTATTCGCGCAGAAACCGTTGGCGCGTGAGCGGCTCCCGGTTTCGGAGGGGATGCCTCGCCGACGCTTTGCCGCTGATGCGGGCCTGTCAGTGGTCAGGCGGCGCTGGGTATTCTTTTTCAGGGCAGGGAGCCGCTGTGCGCCAACAGTCCTGAAAAAGAATACCCGGCGCCGCTCGCAACGGGCGTGGTACCGTCAGGGCAGTGCAGCGGCAGTTGTTATCCGGCAATGATCAGCGAATGCTAGGTGCCCCTATGCTGTTTTGCCACTGACGCCGGCCTGTCTGTGGTCATAGGGCAAGCCGGTTTGTCCGGAAGCGTCTATGGGTACTTTGAATTTTCTGGGATAATCCCCATTTGATCCGCATCGTGCGATTTTTCGTTGGAGAGGTGTGACATGCCGATTTATGAATATGCCTGCCAGTCCTGCGGCCACAATCTGGAAGCGCTGCAGAAGATCAGCGATGCGCCGCTCAGCGACTGCCCGGCCTGCGGCCGTCCCGAACTGCAGAAGCTGATCTCGGCGGCCGGCTTCGTGCTCAAGGGCGGCGGCTGGTACGTGACCGATTTCAGGGACAAGGGCAAGAAGAGCGGCGGCGCGGATTCGGCGCCAGGCAAGGAATCAGCCAAGGAATCGACCAAGGAAACCAAGAGTGCCGACAGCGCTTCGGCTCCGAGCTGCGGTGCCGGCGCCTGCCCGGCCTGCGACTGAGCGCGGACGCCGCGCTGGCCGGGCGGCCGCGCGCCGCCCGTGCGCGGCGGCGGAAAATGCTAGAATGCCCGCCTTGTCCCGGCAGCGGGACGATTATCCGATTCCCTAGCAATCCATCATCCGAAAGATAAAGCATGCGTTCCCATTATTGCGGCCAGGTCAACGAGTCCCTGCTCGATCGTGAAGTACATCTGTGCGGATGGGTGCATCGCCGCCGCGATCACGGCGGGGTGATATTCATCGATCTGCGTGACCGCGAAGGTCTGGTGCAGATCGTTTTCGATCCGCAGCAGGCGGAAAGCTTCGCGACGGCGGGCAAAGTGCGCAGCGAATACGTGCTGCGCGTCCATGGCCGCGTCCGTCCGCGTCCGCCCGGCACCGAAAACAGCGACCTGCCCAGCGGTCGCATCGAGGTCGCCGCGTTCGATCTCGAAATCCTCAATGCCGCGCAGACGCCGCCGTTTTCAATCGATGAAGACGGTGACATCGGCGAGGATGTACGGCTGCGCTACCGCTATCTCGATCTGCGGCGTCCGCACATGCAGCGCAATCTGCGCCAGCGTTTCGACGCCGCGCGCACCCTGCGCCGCTTTCTCGAAGAGCAGGGGTTCATGGAAATCGAAACCCCCATGCTGACCCGCTCCACGCCCGAAGGCGCGCGCGACTATCTGGTGCCGAGCCGCAATCATGCCGGCAGCTTCTACGCTCTGCCGCAGTCCCCACAGCTGTTCAAGCAGCTGCTGATGATGGCGGGGATGGACCGTTACTACCAGATCGTGCGCTGCTTCCGCGACGAGGATCTGCGCGCCGACCGTCAGCCCGAGTTCACCCAGCTCGATATCGAGGCCTCATTCATCGATGAAGAGCAGCTCATGGCGCTGATGGAGGAAATGATCCGCCACCTTTTCGCCGAGGTGACGGGCGACGTCCTGCCGGCGCCTTTCCCGCGCATGAGCTATGCCGAGGCCATGGCGCGCTTCGGCGTCGACAAGCCGGATCTGCGCATACCGCTCGAGCTGATCGAGCTCACCGATCTGATGAAAACGGTGGATTTCAAGGTCTTCGCCGCACCGGCCAATGACCCCGGCGGCAGGGTGGCGGCGCTGCGCCTGCCCGGCGGCGGCGCGCTCAGCCGCAAGGAAATCGATGATTACACTGCCTTCGTCGCCATCTATGGCGCGCGCGGCCTGGCTTACATCAAGGTCAACGATCTCGCCGCCGGCCGCGACGGCCTGCAGTCGCCGATCCTGAAGTTCCTGCCCGACGCGGTGATCGAAGCGGTGCTGGCGCGCTGCGGCGCGGTGGATGGCGATCTGGTCTTTTTCGGCGCCGACCGCGCCGGCGTGGTCAATGAGTCGCTGGGGGCGCTGCGCATCCGGCTCGGCCATGATCGTGGTCTCGTGCAGCAGGGCTGGCGGCCGCTGTGGGTGGTGGATTTCCCGATGTTCGAGCGCGACGAGAAGGAAGGCCGCTGGGTTGCGCTGCACCATCCTTTCACCAGTCCGAAACAGCGCGATCCGGCGGCGCTGGCCGCCGATCCGGGCGGTGCGATTTCGCGCGCCTACGACATGGTGCTGAACGGCACCGAGGTCGGCGGCGGCTCCATCCGCATACACGATAGCGCCCTGCAGGCCGAAGTGTTCCGCCTGCTCGGCATCAGCGCCGAGGAAGCCGAGGCGAAGTTCGGTTTCCTGCTGCGCGCCCTGCAATATGGTGCGCCGCCGCACGGCGGCATCGCGTTCGGGCTCGATCGCCTGCTGATGCTCATCACCGGCGCGCTTTCCATCCGCGACGTGATTCCCTTCCCGAAGACCCAGACCGGCGCCTGTCTGCTGACCGAAGCGCCGGCGCCGGTGGACGAGCGGCAATTGCGGGAGCTGAATCTGCGTATCACGAAAAGCGCGAAGTGACGACTGGCGGGTGCTTGGGGTTTTCCGCTTTTGACCTTACACTAAGCCTATGAATACTCAAGTGGCTCGGCAGCAGGACGCCGTTCCTGAGCAGGAATACCAGGCGCGGATCGAAGCGGCGAAAGCCGCCCTCGGCGATCGGCTGGCCATCCTCGGCCATCATTATCAGCGCGAAGAGGTCTATCGCCACGCCCACTACACCGGCGATTCCCTCAAACTGTCGCGCCAGGCCGCCGAGTCGCGCGCCGATTTCATCGTTTTCTGCGGCGTGCACTTCATGGCCGAGGTCGCCGATATTCTGTCGCGGCCGGAGCAGGTGGCGATTCTGCCCGATCTGTCCGCCGGCTGCTCCATGGCCGACATGGCCAATCTGGCCAAGGTCGAGCGCGCCTGGCGCGAGCTGAACGAGGTGCTCGGCGACGCCGAGGCCAACGTCACGCCGGTGACATACATCAATTCCGCCGCCGATCTGAAGGCTTTCTGCGGCCGTCACGGCGGCATCGTCTGCACTTCGTCGAACGCCCGCGCCATCCTGGAATGGTCCTATGCCCGCCGCGGCAAGGTGCTGTTCTTCCCGGATCAGCACCTCGGTCGCAATACCGCCTACACCATGGGCATGCCGCTCGAAGACATGGTGGTGTGGGATTTCGATCGTCCGTTCGGCGGCCTGAACCCGGAGCAGATCCGCGCTGCGCGGCTGATCCTGTGGAAAGGGTTCTGCTCCGTGCATCAGATGTTCCGCCCCGAGCACATCGAGCGCTTTCTGGCACAGCATCCCGATACCCGCGTCATCGCTCACCCCGAGTGTTCGTTCGAGGTCTGCCAGCGCGCGGACTTCGTCGGTTCGACGGAATACATCATCAATACCATCGCCGCCTCGGAACCGGGCACGCGCTGGCTGGTCGGCACCGAGCTCAATCTGGTGCAGCGCCTCCACGAGCGCTTCGGCCACCAGGGCAAGTCGGTGCATTTCATGTCGCCGACCATCTGCATGTGCTCGACCATGTTCCGCATCGACGCGCGCCATCTGTGCGAAACGCTGGAGAACCTGGTCGAAGGCCGCATCGTCAATCAGATCAAGGTTCCCCCCGCGCAGGCGGAGCAGGCCCGCACCGCGCTCGATCGCATGCTTGCCCTGTAAAGCCCCTATAGATACAGGCGCCGGCCGTTTAATTTGCTTCGGCGGAGGTGCTAGACTGTCGATCGGTTGCACCACAGCAAGAGAAGCATATGGCCGGTCACAGCAAGTGGGCTAATATCCAGCATCGCAAGAACGCGCAGGACGCGAAGCGCGGCAAGCTTTTCACCAAACTGATTCGAGAGATCACCGTCGCGGCCCGCCTCGGCGGCGGTGACGCCCTGTCCAATCCGCGCCTGCGCGCCGCCATTGACAAGGCGCTGTCGGCGAACATGACCAAGGACACCGTCGATCGCGCCATCAAGCGCGGCGTCGGCGGCCTCGACGGCGCGGATGTACAGGAAATCCGTTATGAGGGCTACGGCCCCGGCGGCGCCGCGGTGATGGTCGATTGCATGACCGACAACCGCAATCGCACCGTCGCCGAGGTTCGGCACGTGTTCAGCCGCTGCGGCGGCAATCTCGGCACCGAAAATTCCGTCGCCTATCTGTTCACGCGCACGGGTGTGCTCAGTTTCCCTGCCGGCAGCGATGAGAATGTCGTCATGGAAGCGGCGCTGGAAGCCGGCGCCGACGATATGGTCGTCAACGACGACGGTTCGCTCGACGTGCTCACCGCCGCGGAATCCTTCCTCGCCGTCAAGGAAGCCATGGCGGCGGTGCGGCTGGAGCCGGAATACGCCGAAATCACCGAGCGCGCCGCCATCAGCGTCAGCCTGGGCGGAGACGACGCCGTGACCATGATGAAGATGCTGGAGTCGCTCGAGGATCTCGACGACGTGCAGAGCGTTTACACCAATGCGGATATCTCGGAAGAGATGATGGCAGGAGCCTGAAGCGGGATGATCATCCTCGGCATCGACCCCGGATTGCGCGTCACCGGCTTCGGCCTGATCGCGGTCGATGGCCGCCGCACCGATTATGTCGCCAGCGGCTGCATCCGTGCCGCCGGCAGCGAGCTGCCGCAGCGGCTGCGCATCATTTTCGACGGCGTGCAGGAACTGATCGAACGGCACCGTCCGGACGAGGCGGCGGTCGAGAACGTGTTCATGCAACGTAACCCGGCCTCGGCGCTCAAGCTCGGCCAGGCGCGCGGCGCCGCCATCTGCGCGCTGGTGGCGAGTGATCTCCGTGTGTATGAATACACGCCGGCGCAGATCAAGCAGTCGGTGGTGGGCAATGGCGCGGCCGACAAGCAGCAGGTGCGTCACATGGTGTGCGCGCTGCTGAAGCTGCGCGGCGAGCCGCGCATGGACGCCAGCGATGCGCTTGCCTGCGCGCTGTCGCATCTGCATTTCAGCCGTACGCTGGCGCGTACCGCCCAGCGCCTCGCGGCGGCGGAAAGGCGGGCGCCGTGATCGGCAGGCTGCGCGGCGCCGTGGTACACAAAGACCCGCCGTTCGCGCTGCTCGACGTCGGCGGCGTCGGTTACGAGGTCGAACTGACCACGGGCGCTTTCGACCGCCTGCCCCCGTCCGGCGTCGAGGCGACCGTCTATACGCACATGATCGTGCGCGAGGATGTCCATCTGCTGTTCGGTTTCGCCAGCCTCACCGAGCGCATGCTGTTCCGCGATCTGATCCGCGTCAACGGCATCGGTGCGCGCCTGGCGCTCGCCATCGTCTCGGGCATGTCGGTCGCGGAGTTCGCGCGCTGCGTGGACGAACGCGATGCCGCCGCGCTGACGCGCCTGCCCGGCGTGGGCAAGAAATCGGCCGAACGCCTGATCGTGGAACTGCGTGACCGCATGGCGGAGTATCGCTTGTCCATGGCGCCGGGAGACTTTTCCGCGCCGCGGCCGGCGTCGCAGAGCGCCGCGGTCGATCCCCTGCACGAAGCGATGGTGGCGCTGGAATCGCTCGGTTACAAGCCGCACGAGGCCAGCCGCATGGTGCGTGCCGTCGACATCAAGGGCAAGAGCAGCGAGGAGATCCTGCGCGGTGCGCTGCAACAGGCGGTGGTCAGGGTGCCATGATCGAAACCGACCGCATCATCAGTGCGGCGGACACGCCCGGCGATGAGGTGATAGACCGCTCCGTCCGCCCGCGCAGGCTGTCCGATTACGTCGGACAGCCCAAGGTGCGCGAGCAGATGGGGGTGTTCATCCAGGCGGCGAAGTCGCGCGGCGAGGCGCTCGATCACACGCTCATCTTCGGCCCGCCGGGGCTCGGCAAGACCACGCTCGCCCACATCATCGCCAATGAAATGGGCGTCAATCTGCGCCATACCTCCGGTCCCGTGCTCGAGCGGCCGGGCGATCTCGCTGCTCTGCTGACCAATCTCGAGCCGCGCGACGTGCTGTTCATCGACGAAATCCACCGCATGAGCGCGGTGATCGAGGAAATCCTTTATCCGGCGCTGGAGGACTGCCAGCTTGACATCATGATCGGCGAAGGTCCCGCGGCGCGTTCGATCCGGCTCGATCTGCCGCCGTTCACCCTCGTCGGCGCCACCACGCGCGCCGGTTTGCTGACGTCACCGCTGCGCGACCGTTTCGGTATCGTGCAGCGCCTGGATTTCTACCATGTGGACGAACTGGGCACGATCGTGAGCCGGGCGGCGGGCATTCTCGGCGTCGCCATCGAGGACGAAGGCGCGCGCCAGATCGCGCGCCGTGCGCGCGGCACGCCGCGTATCGCCAACCGCCTGCTGCGGCGCGTGCGCGATTACGCCGAAGTGGCGGCGGACGGTCGTATCACCGGCGCGGTTGCCGACCGCGCTCTCGGCATGCTGGACGTGGATGCCGGCGGGCTCGACGCCATGGACCGGCGCCTGATCACGGCAATCATCGGCAAGTTCGACGGCGGGCCGGTCGGGGTGGACAGCCTCGCCGCCGCCATCGGTGAAGAGCGCGGCACCATCGAGGACGTGATCGAGCCGTATCTGATCCAGGAGGGCTATCTCATGCGCACCGCGCGTGGCCGAATGGCGACACGCATGAGTTACCGGCATCTGGGGCTGCCGCCTCCCGAACGCGTACTTGCCGAGGGGGGCGGTGACCTGTTCGAGTGATATGGCCCATGATCGCCGCATTGTCGCGCTGCCATGGCAATGCCCGCTGAATTCCTCTAATATCCTCCGCTGATCACGCTGCCGAGACGATACGTCACTGGGATTATGTTTCACTGGCCTGTGCGCGTTTACTACGAGGATACGGACAGTGGCGGCGTGGTCTACTATGCGAATTATCTGAAGTTCATGGAGCGCGCCCGCAGCGAGTGGCTGCGGAACTTTGGCATCGATCAGACCGTCTTAAGTGCAAAGCACGGGATCATTTTCGTCGTACGTTCCGTTTCGGTCCGCTATCTGCATCCAGCCAGGTTCAACGATCTGCTGCATGTCGGGGTGCGCCTCGCCGCGCATCGCGGCGCCGGGCTGGACCTCGAGCAGTCCGTTTGGCGGGCGCACCCGACGGATGACGATCCCGGTATCGATCCCGGTATCGATCCCGGTGTCGATCCCAGTATCGATCAGGGTATCGATCGAGGCGCCGATCGAGATGCAGGCGAGCTGCTGTGCACCGCGGCGGTGCAGTTGGCGTGCATCGACAGCCAGCGCTTC
This sequence comes from uncultured Chromatiales bacterium, assembly GCA_964388175.1. Lineage (GTDB taxonomy): Bacteria > Pseudomonadota > Gammaproteobacteria > SZUA-140 > SZUA-140 > JAITWN01. The sequence continues at coordinate 15,678 of CAYLYS010000043.1, forward strand.
AAGCCGCGCCGCCTCCCGGACTTCCTGTTAGCGGAGATTGAACGTGAACATTGATATGTCCGTTTTGCATCTGATCACGGGTGCGAGCCTGCTCGTCCAGATCGTCATGCTGATCCTGATGCTGGCCTCGCTCGCTTCGTGGACGCTGATCTTCCGCAAATGGAAGGAGCTGAAAACCGCGCGCGAATCCATGGATCGCTTCGAGGAGCGCTTCTGGTCCGGCGGTGATCTTGCCGAATTGCATCAGCAGTTGTCCCGGCGTGGCGGCAACCGCGGCGCGGAACAGATTTTCGATATCGGTTTCAGCAGCTATCTGCGTCTGCTGCAGAAGCCGGGTGCCAACCGTGGGGAAGTGGTCGACGGCACGCGGCGGGCGATGCGCGTCGCACTCAACAGAGAGGCCGACCGTCTCGAACTGCATCTGCCGTTTCTGGCCACGGTCGGCGCCATCAGCCCTTTCGTCGGCCTGTTCGGCACCGTCTGGGGCATCATGAACTCTTTCCGTGCGCTGGCGAACGTCGGTCAGGCGACGCTGGCGATGGTTGCGCCGGGTATCGCCGAGGCGCTGATCGCGACCGCGATGGGCTTGTTCGCGGCGATTCCCGCCGTCGTTGCCTATAACCGCTACATCAACGACACCGAGAAGCTGGTCAACCGCTATGACAACTTCCTCGAGGAGTTCACTGCGGTCCTGCAGCGGCAGACGCCGGAAGGCGCCGCCGCCATGCGCCGCAGCGGCTAAGGACCCCAGGGACTCCCCCAAGAGGACGCTAGGAGCACGGGATGCAGCGCAGGAACCGCAAGCGGCCGATGTCGGAAATCAACATCGTTCCTTATATCGATGTGATGCTGGTGTTGCTGGTGGTGTTCATGATCGCAGCCCCGCTGCTCACTCTCGGGGTGACCGTCGATCTGCCCAAGGCCGCCGCACAGCCCATGCAGAGCGATCGTCTGGAGCCGTTGGTGGCCAGCGTCGACGCCGCCGGCAATATGTTTCTCAACGTCGGCGAGAATCCCGATGCGGCGATCGATGCCGACACGCTGGTGCAGCGCGTGGCGGCCGTGCTGCGTCACCGGCCCGGCACGCCCGTGCTGGTGCGCGGCGATAGTGCGGCCAATTACGGGGCGGTGGTGAGCACCATGGCGCTGCTGCAGAGCGCGGGTGCTCCCAGCGTGGGGCTGCTTACCGAAAGCCCGGACCCTGCCCCCGGCCAGCGCAGACGGTGAACGGATGAATCTGCTGCGCGAGGTCCTGGCCAGCATGAAGAGCGGTGCGCGCGTCCTCACCAGCGAACCGCGTTATCTGTTCTATGCTGTCCTGGTGCACGTCGGCTTTCTCGCGCTGTTCGCGGTGAATTTCGACTGGAACAAGACGGTGCGTCCGGCGCCGCAGGGCGAGGTGGTGCAGGCGGTGCTGGTGGACGAAAGCCAGGTCCAGCGCGAGATCGACCGGCTCAAGGAAACCGAAGCGCGCAAGGCCGCCGAGGATGCCGAGCGCCAGCGCCGTCAGCGCGAGGCGGAACAGGCGCGCAAGCGCGAGGAACAGCGTCTGGCCGAGCTCAAGCAGCAGCAGGAGCGCACCACGCGGCAGGCGGAAGAGCAGCGCAAGCGTGATGAGCAGGCAGTGAAACAGGCCGCCGAACAGCGCAAGCAGGAAGAGCAGGCCGCCCGCCAGGCCGCGGAGCAGCGCAAGAAGGAAGAGCAGCGTCTCGCCGAGCTGAAGAAACAACAGGAAGCAGAGGCACGACAGCGCGAGGAGCAGCGCCAGGCCGAGGAACGCAAGCGTGCGGAGCAGCAGCGCAAGCAGGAAGAAGAGGCGCGCCGCCTCGCCGAGGAGAAACGCCTGCGTGATGAGCAGATCGCCGGCGAGCGCGCGCGGCGCGAGCAGTCGGAAGTGGATCGCTACGTCAGGCTCATCCAGCAGCAGGTCGCGCGCGCCTGGATCAGGCCGCCGAACTGGACCGGCCACCAGTGTGTGGTGCGTGTCAGTCTGATCCCCGGCGGCGACGTCGTCGCCGTGGCGATAGTGCGCAGCTGCGGTGATGCGGTGCTCGATCGTTCGGTCGAGAGTGCGGTGTGGCGCGCGGCGCCGCTGCAGGTGCCGCCGACCGACAGCGGTCTGTTCGATCGTTTCCGTCAACTGGAATTCGTTTTCAAGCCAGAACCGTGATCCAGAACCATGATGATGACAAAATTCTATAGAGCGCTGTTCATGCTGATTCTCACCGCTGTCGGCGCCAATGCCCATGCGGTGCTGACCATCGAGATCACCCAGGGGGCGCAGGGCGCGATGCCGATTGCCATCGCGCCGTTCGGCTGGGAAGGCACCGGTGCGGCGCCGCCGGTGGACGTGGCGGCGGTGATCACCGCCGACCTGCACCGCAGCGGGCGTTTCTCTCCCTTGCCGCTGCGCGACATGCTGTCGCGCCCACAGGAGACTTCACAGATCAATTTCCGCGATTGGCGCATCCTCGGCATGGACAATCTCGTCATCGGCCGCGTGCGTGCGCTGCCCGACGGTTACGAGGTCAGATTCCAGCTCTTCGACGTCCTGCGGCAGTCGCAACTGACCGGGCTGACCTTCCGCTCCGATGCGGCGGGGCTGCGTCGCACGGCGCACCAGATTGCCGACGTCATTTACGAGACGCTGCTCGGCGAGCCCGGCGCCTTTGCCACGCGCATCGCCTACATCACCGAAGTCGGCGAAGCCGACGGTTCCCGCAAATACTCATTGGAGGTCGCCGATTCCGACGGATACAATCCCCGTCCGGTACTCGTTTCCCGCCAGCCCCTGATGTCGCCGTCATGGTCGCCGGACGGCGCGCGCCTGGCCTACGTGTCGTTCGAATCCGGTGCACCGGTGGTGTATGTGCAGAATGTGCTGAGCGGGGTGCGCGAGGAGCTGTCGCGCTATAACGGCCTGAACGGCGCGCCGGCGTGGTCGCCGGACGGCAGAAAGCTGGCGCTGGTGCTGTCGAAGGACGGTTCGCCCAATATCTATGTGCTCGATCTCGCCAGCCGCAGCCTGCAGCAGCTGACGCGCAGTTCCGCCATCAATACCGAGCCGTCATGGTCGCCGGACAGCCGCTTCATCTACTTCACTTCGGACCGGGGCGGCAAGCCGCAGATCTACCGCGTCGCCATGACCGGTGGAGCGCAGGCTGAGCGCGTGACATTCGCGGGGGATTACAATGCCGGCGGGGAGATCTCTCCGAACGGGCGCCATCTGGCGCTGGTGAACAACAGCGGGCGGGGATTCAATGTCGGTGTGATGGAACTCGGTACGGGTGCTTTGCAGGTGTTGACGCAAGGTGGTCGTGACGAGTCGCCAAGCTTCGCACCCAATGGTAGCATGATAATCTACGCCACGAAGGAAGGGGCGAAAGGTTTTCTGTCGGTGGTGTCCATCGACGGACGGGTGCGTCAGCGGCTCGTATTCGAAGGCGGTGAAGCGCGCGAACCCGTGTGGTCGCCATACATAAAATAGTAAATTCGGGGAAGTACCTGGAGAGAAGCGGGTGCGCACGGCATCGGCAGGCGGACGCCGTGCGCCGGTTGAGATCGGATACAGAAATTTTTCGTCTACTGGGAGATAACAAACAATGAAGGCGTTATTGAAGTTGTGTGTGACCGCCATGCCGGTCGTGCTGCTGGCCGCTTGCGCCACTACCGGCCAGGAGGAACTGGCGTCGGAACCGGTGGTGCCGCAGAGCCAGAGTTCGGTGCAGTCGATGCCGTCCGCCGAGGCGATGCCGGCGCCGGCGCAGCAGGGATTCCAGGGCAACCCGCTCGATGATCCCGATAGCCTGCTGTCCAAGCGCGTGATCTATTTCGATTTCGATCAGGCGGACATCAAGCCGGAATATCGTCAGATCGTCCAGGCTCACGCGGAGTATCTGATCGCCAACGGCAATGCGCGCATCGTCCTCGAAGGGCATACCGACGAACGGGGTTCGCGTGAATACAATATGGGTCTCGGCGAGCGTCGTGCCAATGCGGTGCGTTCGCTGTTCACGCTGCAGGGCGTGTCCGGCAGCCAGGTCAGCACGGTCAGCTTCGGCGAGGAGCGTCCGATTGCCATGGGTCAGAATGAAGACTCCTGGCGCCTGAATCGCCGCGTGGAGATTCTGTACCGTTGATGGTTGGGTCGAGGGTGATCAGCTTGTCCGTCCGTAAGACAGGGATCGCAATGGCGCTGACGACGGCAGTCATGGGACTGCCGTCGTCGGTCTGGTCCGCCGGCGCGGTTCCTCCCCCGATCGTTGAGTCCAAACCAGTCGGCGCGCAGCAGCCCGGCACCGCTCCGCGCAGCGTGGAGGACAGGTTGAGCCGGCTCGAACGCCAGCTGGACAGCCAGGTGTTGCTGGATATGATGTCCCGCCTGGATGCGCTGCAGCGTGAAACCCAGGAGCTGCGCGGCACGCTCGAAGAGCAGAATCACCGCACCAACAGCCTGGAGCAGCGGCAGCGCGAGCTCTATCTCGATATCGATCGTCGCCTGCGGCAGATCGAGTCGGCGGCGGCCAGCGTCAATGCCGGCGCCACCAATACCAGTGCCAATGCCAGCATCGGTGCTGCGCCACCGATCGATACCGCACCGGCGGCAGTTGCGCCAGCGGTCGCCGCCGCCGATACGGCGGTTGCAGCGGCAGTCGGAGGTGCGGATAGCCAGGCCGAGCGCGATGCCTATGATCGCGCCTTCGATATGGTCAAGGCCGGGCGTTATGAGGACTCGATCGCCTCATTCCGCAGTTTCCTGGCGCGCTATCCCGGCGGTGAATACGCGGCCAATGCGCAGTACTGGCTGGGAGAGGCCAATTACGTTTCCCGTCGCTTCGAGGACGCGGTCCAGGAGTTCGACAAGGTCATCCAGTTCTATCCGGACAGCGGCAAGGCGGCGGATGCGATGCTGAAGCTTGGATTCAGCCAGTATGAGCTGCAGCGGTGGGAGGAGGCGGGTGTGACACTGACGCGGGTGGTCGAGCAGTATCCGCGCAGCACGGCCAGCCAGCTTGCCGAGGGCCGTTTGCAGCGGATGAGGATGGAAGGGCGCCGCTAGGCCAGGGGGTATATACCAGGGGCAGGCGAGGCGGAGCCGCAGCATTGTTCCGGCGTCGTTCCCGGTACCGATAGACGCCGGCAGATGCCGGTGCGGGCCGGATCCGCCCATTTCCCGTTTTCCCGTGCCCGCTGTACCCGTTTCCCGCCGCGCTGTATCTTGTTTCCAGTGTGGTATCCGGTATCAGTCCAGTTATGAGCATTCACCAGTCCCGCGGCGACACCCTGAGGATTACCGAGATTTTTTTCTCGATCCAGGGCGAATCGCGCACCGTCGGCATCCCTACCGTATTCGTGCGCCTGACCGGCTGTCCGTTGCGCTGTATCTATTGCGATACGGCTTATGCCTTCAGCGGCGGTGAAACGATGGCGATCGACGAAGTCATGGCGCGTGTGCGCAGCCATCCGGCGCGCTACGTGACGGTGACCGGCGGCGAGCCGCTGGCGCAGAAAAACGTGCTCGTTCTGCTGTCGCGCCTGTGCGAGGAAGGTTTCGAGGTGTCGCTGGAAACCGGCGGCAGCATCGATGTCGGCGGCGTCGATCCGCGCGTGGTGAAGGTCGTCGATCTGAAGACGCCGGCTTCGGGCGAAGCCGACCGCAACCGGTTCGACAATATCGCCTTGCTGGGCAAGCGCGATCAGATCAAGTTCGTGCTGTGCGATCGCGCAGATTACGAATGGGCGGCGGAGATGATGGCGCGCATGGCGCTTGCCGCGCGCTGTGAGGTGCTGATGTCGCCGGTGCACGGGCAGCTCGATCCCGGATTGCTGGCGGACTGGATTCTTGCCGATGGGCTCGATGTGCGGATGCAGTTGCAGATGCACAAGTATTTGTGGGGAGATGCGCGCGGGCGATGACGGGACGGCGGGCGGTGGTGTTGCTGTCGGGCGGGCTCGATTCGGCCACGGTGCTGGCGCTGGCGCGCGCGGCTGGCCATGAATGTTATGCCCTCAGTTTTTCCTATGGTCAGCGCCACCGCATCGAGCTGGCGGCCGCGGCCGAGGTGGTGGCCGCGCTGGGCTCGGCGCAGCACCGCATCATCGATCTGCCGGCGCTCGGCGAGCATGGCGGCTCGGCGCTCACCGACCCGGGCATCGCCGTGCCCGAGGTGTCGAGCGACGATATTCCGGTGACCTATGTGCCGGCGCGCAACACGGTTTTCCTGGCGCTCGCGCTGGCCTGGGCCGAGGTGCTCGAGGCGCGGGATATCTTCATCGGCGTGAACGCCGTCGATTATTCCGGCTATCCGGACTGCCGTCCCGATTTCATCACTGCTTTCGAAACGCTGGCCAATCTCGCCACGCGCGCCGGTGTCGAAGGGCGTTCCTTCGCCATCCATGCCCCGCTCATCGCCATGAACAAGGCGCAGATCATTACCACCGGCCTGAGTCTTGGCGTCGACTACAGCCTGACCGTGTCCTGCTATCGTGCCGACGCACAGGGGCGGGCCTGCGGGCGCTGTGATTCCTGCCGTCTGCGCGCCGCCGGCTTCAGCGCCGCCGGTGTGGTCGATCCGACACGCTATGGCTAGCGGCTCTGGCTGCACCGGATTCCCGCGGTTGGCGTGTCGCCTGATACCAGCTACAATTACCCTCCCTTAACCGGGGGCCGTTAGCTCAGTTGGTAGAGCACCGGACTTTTAATCCGTTGGTCCCGCGTTCGAGCCGCGGACGGCCCACCAAAATCAACAACTTACAACCGACATCCCGGCGGGCACCTCGAAAAACATCTCATGTAACCCGTGTGTAACTGCCGAGCGGCAACCCTAGCAGCTACCGCGAAGGTGGCACCGTCCAAGCGAATCAGACATCCACCGATAGCCCGCTACAGCCCCAGGCCCGCACACTGCTGGGCATAGCCAGCGGTCCGGGGATGTCACCCAGGGGTGACAAACCAGCCGCCCAGGG
>CAYLYS010000044.1:0-4711 GCA_964388175.1 uncultured Chromatiales bacterium
CAAGTCCGCCGACATCCAGGCCCGCGTCAAGCAGATCCGCGTCCAGCTCGAGGAAACCACCTCCGACTATGACAAGGAAAAGCTGCAGGAGCGTGTCGCCAAGCTCGCCGGCGGCGTCGCCGTGATCAAGGTCGGTGCGGCCACCGAGCTCGAAATGAAGGAAAAGAAGGCTCGTGTGGAAGACGCGTTGCATGCCACCCGCGCGGCCGTCGAAGAGGGTATCGTCCCCGGCGGCGGTGTCGCCCTGGTGCGTGCCCTGCAGGCGGTCAAGAACCTCAAGGGTGACAACCACGACCAGGACGTCGGCATCGCCATTGCGCGCCGTGCCATGGAAGAGCCGCTGCGCCAGATCGTTGCCAATGCCGGCGATGAGCCGTCCGTGATCCTGAACAAGGTGATCGAAGGCAAGGGTAACTTCGGCTACAACGCCGCGAACGGCGAATTCGGCGACATGGTCGAGTTCGGCATCCTGGATCCGACCAAGGTGACGCGCTCGGCGCTGCAGAACGCAGCGTCGGTTGCCGGCCTGATGATCACCACCGAAGCCATGGTGGCCGAGCTGCCGCAGGAGAACAAGGGCGGCGGCGCAGCCCCTGACATGGGTGGCATGGGCGGCATGATGTAAGCCGTCCGGCCGACTCGCGGTAGCAGTAAAAGAAAACGCCCCGGAAAACCGGGGCGTTTTTTTATATCGGGATGGGCCGAAGGGATCAGACCCTTTGAGCCACAAGCAGCGGGATACCGGCCTTTCCCGGGCCAAAAGGGCCTGTGGCCCCTACGCCCCCCTCGTCCGACAGCCTACATCGACAGCGCACGGTAACCGTTGTTGTTGTTGCGATCCTCTTCGCTTTCCTCCAGACGCAGGCCTTCGACACTCCGATTGCGCTCGGCGTCCTTCTCTTCCAGATCGATGCGCAGGCGCAGGTTGTTCTGCGAATCGGCATTGCGCAGCGCTTCCTCGTAGGAGATGTGGCCCGACTTGTACAGCTTGTACAGCGCGCCATCGAAGGTCTGCATGCCGACGTTCTCAGAGCGCTCCATGATCTCCTTGATCTTGTGTACCTCGCCCTTGAGGATCAGATCGCTGACCAGCGGCGAATTGAGCAGAATTTCGAACGCCGCCACCCGCTTGCCGTCGAGCGTCGGGATCAGGCGCTGGGATACGATGCCGCGCACGTTCAGTGACAGATCCATCAGCAGCTGATTGCGGCGATCCTCGGGGAAAAAGTTGATGATGCGATCGAAAGCCTGGTTGGCATTGTTGGCATGCAGGGTCGAGATGGCGAGATGGCCGGTCTCGGCGAAGGAGATCGCGTATTCCATCGTCTCGCGGTCGCGCACCTCGCCGATGAGGATGACGTCGGGCGCCTGGCGCAGGGTGTTCTTCAGCGCTTCCTCGTAGGTGTTGGTATCGTCGCCGACTTCGCGCTGAGTGATGATCGAGCGCTTGTGGGTATAAACGTATTCGATCGGGTCCTCGATGGTGATGATGTGCCCGGCGCTGGTGCTGTTGCGGTAATCGATCAGCGCGGCAAGCGAAGAGGATTTACCGGAACCGGTCGCGCCGACGAACAGGATCAGCCCGCGCTTCTGCATCACCAGCTTGCTGAGGATGGGCGGCAGGCCGAGCTCCTCCATGGTCGGGATGCGCAGCTTGATGTTGCGAATGACCAGACCGACCTGATTGCGCTGCTTAAAGATATTGACGCGAAAACGGCCGACGCGGTCGGCGGAAATGGCCAGATTCATTTCCGGGTTCTTCTCGAACGCCGTCTGCTGCTCGGGCGACATCAGCTGGTAGGCGATCTGCTTGGTCATGCCCGGCGCCAACGACACCTTGTCGATCGGCTTCATCTGTCCATGAACCCGCATATACGGTGGGGCGCCCACCGTCAGATAGAGATCGGAGCCTTCTTTGGCTACCATGAGCTTCAGGTAATCGGTAAATTCCATCGCTGCTCTCGCTGACTTGCCCGGCCGGGCAGGGAGATCGTTTCAATGGCCTGTATCGGCCGCCCAGCGGCAGGATTGAGACATAAGCAGAACGGCGTCACCAAAACGGACCGCGTCCCGGCGCCGCGCAGCGGTCCGCTTCCGCGCATACCCGTCCGCGACGCCATCCAGGACCTTATTCCAGGGAACATAAAATTTATGCAGGGCAGTAAGTTAACAGAGCATCGACTGAAGCCCGTACCGGCCGCGCTGCGCACCGAGGCAGAGCGCACATGGGAACACTATGCCGCCGCCTGCGACGAAGCCGGCCTGCCGCTGCCCGTACACCCCGAACTGATCGCCATGCTGCACCGCATCTGGACCGGCAGCGCCTTCGTCGCCCAGAGCTGCATCAGTCACCCGCACCTGCTGGCCGAGCTGCTGGCCAGCGGCGACCTCCACATCGAGTATCCGCACGATGGCCACGCCCGGCGCCTGGCGGCGGTACTGGCCGGCTGCCGCGACGAGACCGCCCTCGCCCATGCGCTGCGCCGCTGGCGCCGTCGCGAGATGATGCGCATCGCTTGGCGCGACCTCGCCGGCTGGAGCGGACTGGAACAGACCCTGCGCGAAACGTCCTGGCTGGCCGAAGCCGCCATCGACGGCGCACTCTCGCGTCTGCACGAATGGGGCCGGGCCGAGCATGGGCGACCCAGCCGCGGTGACGGCACGGAACAGTCGCTGGTCGTCCTCGGCATGGGCAAGCTCGGTGCCTACGAGCTCAATTTTTCCTCGGACATCGATCTGATCCTGGTCTACGGCGAAGAAGGCGAAACACACGGCCGCCGCCGGCGGATCAGCAACGAAGCCTTCTTCACCGAACTCGGCCGGCGACTGATCGCGGCGCTGGGCAGCGTCGATGAAGAGGGCTTCGTTTTTCGCGTCGACATGCGCCTGCGGCCCTACGGCGACAGCGGCCCGCTGGTCATGAGCCTCACCCAGATGGAGGATTACTACCAGATCCAGGGCCGCGAGTGGGAGCGCTACGCCATGATCAAGGCGCGCCCGGTCGGCGGCGACCGCGACACCGGCTATCGGCTGCTGCAGATGCTGCGCCCCTTCGTCTACCGTAAGTATCTCGATTTCGGCGTTTTCGAATCGCTGCGCGAGATGAAAGCGATGATCGATCGCGAAGCGACCCGGCGCGAGATGGAAAACGACATCAAGCTCGGCCCCGGCGGCATCCGTGAAATCGAATTCATCGGCCAGACCTACCAGCTCATCCGCGGCGGCCGTGAACCCGCCTTGCGCACGCGGGGCATTCTGCAGGTACTCTCGCTGCTCGCGCGCGCCGGACACCTGCCCGAGCGCAGCTGTATCGAGCTCGCCGACTCCTACCGCTTCCTGCGCCGCGTGGAAAACCGCCTGCAGATCTATGCCGACGCCCAGACCCACCGCCTGCCCGAAGCGGACAACGAGCGCCGGCGGCTGGCTTGGACCATGGGCTATGACGATCCGGCAGCCTTCGAGCGCACACTGGACGAGCACCGCCAGCGCGTCCGCACCCACTTCGAACGCGTATTCAGCGGCGGGCGGCGGGACAGCGCCCCGCCGCCCGCCGGCAGCGGACCGGACTATGCTGCGCTGTGGACCCAGGGCGCGAAGACGGACGACGAAGCGGCCCCGACGACCCTGGCCACACCCCACACCCTCGCTTTCGGCGAAGAAGGATTGCGGCGGCTGGCGCTGCTGCGCGACAGCTACCTCTACCGCTCGCTGAGCAGCAGGGGACGCGCGCGCATGGACCGCTTGATGCCGCTGGTGCTGGAAACGGTCGCCGCGGCGGAAAATCCACCCGTCACGCTGCTGCGGGTGCTGGAACTGATCGAGCTCATCGCCCGGCGCACGGCCTATCTCGCCCTGCTGGCGGAAAATCCGGCGGTGCTGAACCAGATGACGCGCCTGTGCGCCGCCAGCCCCTGGATCGCGCGCATGATCGGCGCCCAGCCGCTGCTGCTCGATGAGCTGATCGATACCCGCGCGCTTTACCGACCGCTGGAGCGCACGGCGCTGGCGCATGAACTCGCCACCCGCCTGTCCGCCATCGATGCCGACGATCTGGAGCAGCAGATGGAAGCGCTGCGCCAGTTCAAGCAGGCCAATGTGCTGCGCGTCGCCGCCGCCGACATCGGCGACGCCATGCCGCTGATGATCGTCAGCGACCATCTCACCGACATCGCCGAAGTCTGCCTCGCCGAAGTGCTGCGCCTGGCCGCCGCGCAGACGCTGCGTCGCAACCGCGAAGCGCAGCGGGCGATCGAGCGCGGTTTCGCCATCATCGCCTACGGCAAGCTCGCCGGCATCGAACTCGGCTATGGCTCGGATCTGGATATCGTTTTCCTGCATGGAGATACCAGCGAGGGAAACGACGCGCAGATTTTTCCGCGCCTGGGCCAGCGCGTCATCCACATGCTCGGCGCGCACACCCCCGCCGGCATACTCTACCCGGTCGACCTGCGCCTGCGGCCGAGCGGCACCTCCGGGCTGCTGGTCAGCTCGATCTCCTCGTTCGAGGATTACCAGCGCTCCCAGGCCTGGACCTGGGAGCATCAGGCACTGGTGCGGGCGCGGGTCGTGGCCTGGGTGGGTAACGACACGGTGTCGGAACGCTTCACCGCGGTGCGCGGAGAAGTCCTGGCGCGCCCACGCGATGCGGAAACCCTGCGCGGCTGAGTTCCCTGCGCATGCGTTCACGCATGTCGCGGATTTCGCCGCGCAG
>CAYLYS010000044.1:4721-21934 GCA_964388175.1 uncultured Chromatiales bacterium
GCCTTTTCGATATCAAGCAGGACCGCGGCGGCATCGCCGACATCGAATTCATCGTGCAGTACGCGGTCCTGCGCTGGGCGCACGCCCACCCCGCCCTGCTCTACTGGACCGACAACATCCGTTTGCTGCAGACGCTGGAGGACACCGCCCTGCTCGAACGCGACACCGTGCGCACCATGATCGACTGCTACCGCGGCTACCGCGCCCGCGTCCACCGCCTCGCCCTGCAGGAGATGCAGGAGGCGGTGGTCCCGGCGGAAGACTTCAGCGCCGAACGCGCGGCGGTCAGCGCGCTGTGGGAACATCTGATCGGCTCCGCGGAATCTCCCCCCACCGTGAAATAACAGAGGATTTTGGGCTACAATCGACGACTTGCGCGCATCGAACAGGGGGGCGAAGGGGTCAGGCCCTTTTCGATCCGGTTTTGATCCGGCGCCAGGCGCATTCAGGGACATCGAATCGAGAGGGTCGCGCCCTTTCGGCTTTTCCACTTTTCAGGAGTACGCAATGAGCAAGGCAGGAATGGATGACCGTGACGGCGTCATCTGGATGGATGGTGAACTGGTTCCCTGGCGCGAAGCCAAGGTGCACGTACTGACGCACACCCTGCATTATGGTCTCGGCGTCTTCGAGGGCATCCGCGCCTACAAGACCGAGCGCGGCCCCGCCATCTTCCGCCTGCAGGCGCATACCGATCGTCTGTTCCGCTCGGCGCACATCCTCAACATGCCGATGCCTTACGCCAAGGATCAAATCAACGAAGCGATCCGCACGGTGGTGCGTTCCTGCGGCCTGGAGTCGGGCTATATCCGTCCGATGTGCTTCTACGGCGCCGAAGGCATGGGTTTGCGCGCCGACAATCTCAAGACCCACGTCATGATCGCGGCGTGGATGTGGGGCGCCTACATGGGTGCCGACAATCTGCAGCGCGGCATCCGCGTGCGCACGTCTTCGTACACCCGCCATCACGTCAACATCACCATGTGCAAGGCGAAGACCAACGGCAACTACACCAATTCGATCCTGGCGCTGAACGAAGCGCTCGCCTGCGGCTGCGACGAAGCGATGCTGCTCGACGCCGAAGGCTACGTCGCCGAGGGCAGCGGTGAGAACATCTTCCTGGTGCGCGACGGCGCGCTCTACACCCCGGACCTGACGTCCGCGCTCGACGGCATCACGCGTTCGACGATCTTCACGCTCGCCGACGAGCTGGGCCTGCCGGTGCGTGAAAAGCGCATCACCCGCGACGAAGTCTACATCGCCGACGAGGCCTTCTTCACCGGTACCGCGGCCGAAGTCACCCCGATCCGCGAGGTGGACGGACGCACCATCGGTGCGGGCACGCGTGGGCCGATCACCGAAAAGCTGCAGAGCCTGTATTTCGACCAGGTCCACGGCCGGCGTCGCGAACACGCGGAATGGCTCACCTACGTCAACGACTGACGGCAATCGCGCGAGCGCTTTTTTCCTGAAGAGGGGAAACGATGTCCAGCACAACGAACGAGGCGGCGGGACTCATTCAGCCCAATGCGCAGAACCACTACCGGGTGACGCGCGCGGATCTGCCCCTGCACTGTCCGATGCCCGGCATGAGCCGCTGGAACTCCCATCCGCGGGTATTCCTGCCAGTCGAAGAAGAAGGCGAATCGAGATGCCCGTATTGCGGAGCGCGGTACACGCTTGTCGACGGACAGTGAGAACGGGCCGGATCCGCGTTACGGCATACTCGCCACCGCACTGTCGCCGCTGCTGACCGGATACACCCTCTGGCAAGCGGTCCGCGCCCATGATCCGCGCATGGCGCGGCAGAAGCTCGGCATCGATCTGCCGCTGCGCACCGATCGGCCGGTATGGCTGCACATGGCCTCGGTCGGCGAGGTCAACGCCGCCGAACCACTGATCAGGCTGCTGCGCGAACGCCATCCGGCACTTCCCGTCCTCGTCACCACCTTCACACCGACCGGCGCCGCGACCGCGGCGCGCAAATTCGGCAGCGATGTCGAACACGTTTATCTGCCGCTCGATTTCCGCGGCGCCGTGCGCCGCTTCCTGCGCCGCATCCGTCCGCGCTGCGCGCTGATCGTCGAAACCGAGATCTGGCCGCGGCTATACCATCAGTGTCGCGCCGACGGCATACCGCTGTTGATCATCAACGGCCGCCTGTCGCAGCGCACGCTGTCAAAGCCCGCCTGGCAGCGCCGCATTCTCGCGCGCGCGCTCGCCGGCGTGGAACACGTCTTCGCGCGCTCGGAAAAGGATGCCGAAGGCTTTCGCCTGCTCGGCGTCGCGCCCGCGCGTCTCAGCGTCGTCGACAATCTCAAGTTCGCCCGTGCCGGCATGGCGCCCTCGCAGACGATCGCGCCGGCGGCAATCATGCAGGCGCGCCCCTATGTGCTCGCCGCATCGACCCATGACGACGAAGAGCGACGCATCGCCGCCGCCTGGCTCGCCAGCGAACTGCAGGAGCGCTATCTGCTGGTGATCGTACCGCGCCATCCCGCCCGCAAGGCGGCCATCCTCGCGCAACTGCGACCGCTCACGCACAACATTGCCGTGCGCAGCGAGAACGCCGCGGTGGACGCCGGCACCCGAATCTATCTGGCCGACACTTTCGGCGAGCTGCCGCACTTCATCGCCGGCGCCGAGCTGGTATTCGTCGGCGGTTCCCTGGTGCCGCGCGGCGGCCAGAACCTCATCGAAGTCGCGGCGCAGGGCAAGGTCGCCCTGTTCGGTCCCCATATGGACAACTTCGCCGACGAAAGCGCACTGCTCTCATCGGCGCAAGCGGCACTGCGCATCGGCGATGAGAAAGAGCTGATCACCACCATGGCCTCGCTGCTCGCCGCGCCCGAGCGTCTGCGCACCATGGGCGAACGCGGCCGGGAGCTGGTCGCAGCGAAAAGCGCCGTCGCCGAACGTTATCTCGACGCCGTCACGCCTTACATCATGCGCTGACCATGCACGCCGACGACACCCCACCCCGCTCACTGTGCCTGATCCGGCTGTCCGCGCTCGGCGACGTCACGCACGTCGTTCCGATGATGCGCGTGCTGCAAAGACGCTGGCCGCAAACCGCCCTGACCTGGATCATCGGACCGGCCGAGCACAAGCTGCTCGCCGGACTCGAGGGCGTCGAATTCATGGTCTATGACAAAAAAACCGGACTGAACGGCATGCGCCGGCTGTGGCGCTCACTGGCCGACCGGCATTTCGATATTCTGCTGCACATGCAGCTTGCGCTGCGCGCGAATGTGCTCGCCGCCGGCATCCGCGCGCACCGCCGCATCGGCTTCGACCGCGCGCGCAGCAAGGAAGGACACAGCCTGGTGATCAGGGAAAGAATCGGGGAGGGCGGCCATCACGTACTCGACGTCTTCGGCAATTTCCTCAAACCGCTGGGACTGATGCTCGACCGCGTCGAATGGGATCTGCCCGTCGCGGACGCCGATCGCGACTGGGCCGAACAGCAGTTGCCCGGAGCACAGCCGACGCTGCTGATCTCGCCATGCTCCAGCCATGCACTACGCAACTGGCGCGCCGAACGCTATGCCGCCGTCGCCGATCATGCGGCGGCACGCGGCTGGCGCATCGCGCTGTGCGGCGGCCGCAGCGCGGCCGAACGCCGCATGGCGGATGCGATACTCGCCGCCCTGCGCCATCCCGCCATCGATTCCGTCATCGATCTGGTCGGCCGCGATACCCTGAAACAGCTCATCGCGCTACTCTCCCGCGCCAGCGCCGTGCTGGCACCGGATTCCGGCCCCGTGCACATCGCCAACGCGGTCGGCACGCCGGTGCTCGGCCTCTATGCCTGCACCGACTCGACGCGCAGCGGCCCGTATTCGGACCGGCGCTGGACGGTGGATCATTACGACGCCGCGGCGCGCCGCTTCCTGGACAAGCCGGCATCGGCGCTGCGCTGGGGCAAGCGGGTCGAATACCCGGGCGCCATGGACATGATCACGGTGGATGAAGTCATCGCGCGCTTCGAGCTGTTGCGCGAGACGCTGGGACACTGACCCTAGGACGGCTTGAGGCCGAGCAGCTCTCGGTACCAGGACAGCACGCCCGCGACCGTGTGATCGATGTGAAAGCACTGCTCCATTCTTTCCCTCGCTGCCGCGACATATCGCGCCCTGGCGGCAGGGTCGGACACGGCGCGCGTCAGCGCATCGGCGAGAGCCGCCGTATTGGCAGCGGGCACCAGCAACCCGCTTTCGCCGTCCTGCACCAGTTCCACCGTGCCGCCGACGGCGGTGGCGACCACCATCGTGCCGATGCACATCGCTTCGGCCACCGTGCGCGGGAAGCCTTCATTCTCCGACGCCGACACCAGCACATCGCTGCCGCGGACGATGGCGATCGCATCGTCGCGGTAACCGGTGAGGTGAATGCGATCGGGGAAACGACAGCGGGCGATACGGCGACGCACTTCAACATTGGCATCGATACCGCCGACCAGCAGCAGGTGAACGTTCATATCACCCGGCAGCCGGTCGAAAGCGTCGAGCAGCATCGTCACGCCCTTTCTGGCGCTGTTCCGGCTTACGCAGCACAGCGTGGGCGCGCCGGCAGGCACGCCGAACGCATCCGGCATGACCGGCGGCACGTCGTACCAGCGCGGATCATGTCCCTTGTAAATCACCCGCGCGCGTTCGGCGGGGAAGTGCATCCACATGAACCGCACGCTCACCAGTGCGCGACGCACGGCCTCGGAAACGCAGAACACGCCATCCAGCCTGGGACTGAGATAGGTATGCCATGATTCCGGCTTGAGATAGCCGACGCCGGTGGTCACGCCGCGATAGGCGAGCAGCCTGGCGCGATGATGATGGCACGCGCGCAGCAGGCAGTTGAGCGCGCGGCTGTTGAAGGCGTGGATGATGTCGTAATCGCCGCGCTCCGCTTCCGCCTGGATCGCCGCCGTCGCTTCCCGATCGAAACGGCCGCGTATGCGCAGCGGTATGACCCTGACACCCGCTTCGTCAAGCAAACGGTAGTAACGGCCGTCAGGATTGCTCATGACGGCAAAGCCGCCGATGCTGCGCGACAGACGGATGAACAGCTCCGTCTCAGGGCGGTCCTGACGATCCGTTATGCAAAGTATTTTCACCGGACTCTGTCGCCCGAAAGCGCTCAACGCTTCCAGTATCCCAGACGCGCACGCAGCTTGATCTTCCTGATCAGATTGAGCGGCTTCGGCTTCAGCGAACCGATATACCGATCACACAGCTCCTCCACCGCATCCAGCACGCGCTCGCTGGAACGCCCGTCTTCGAATTCGTGCCGCTCCTTGCACAATGCACGCGCTGCCGCCATCACCTCGGGCGGTCGCGACAGTGCCCGCTGCAAAGCGGCCTCGACTTCGTCGGCGCTCGCCACATCGATCAGATAGGGCCCGGGGTTACGGGTACGCACCGTCACCACCGGCTTGTCGAACAACATGAACTCATACATGATCGAAGACGTATCGCACAGCATCACGTCCGCGCGCGCCATCGGTTCCAGCAGATCATTGCCCGCAGGGACGTACTCGAAACAAGGATTGCGTATGGCGCGGAACCGCGCCACCACGTCCTCGCTCATCTTCGGATGCAAGGTGGCGATGAAGCGCCACCTGCCCGCGGCCGACAGGCGCTCGATGGTATCGGCCAGCTCGGGCGCGGCGGTAATGGAGGGACTGAAGGTCGAGGCGAAGAACACCGTCGGCACTTCGTTGACGGGCCGCGCCTGATAGCGGTTCTTCTCCTGAAAGAAGGGGTCGAGTTTCGGCCAGCCGGTCTTCACGACACGGAAAGTTCCCAGCTTGTCGGCCAGTTGCTGGAAACGCTGCGTATCATTCTGCGCATGCGTGCAGTAGAGGTCGAACCAGCCGCGGATGCGATAATGTTCGCTGCTCTCCTCAGGCGTCCCGCGTTTGTTGCGCGCGATGCCGTGGAATACCTCTATCTTCGCGCCGGGGAAGAAATACGGCACCCAATCCCCGGGCGCGAAAACGGCATCCGGCCGGTACGCCTTGACGGCTTCGAAAGTGGTGAGATGCGTCTCGTCCGCCGTGAGCGGCTCCGGAGAGGCTTCCGATACGAACCAGGCGACCTGATCGCCGCGCTGGCGGATGACCCGCTGCAGCGGTCGCAGGATCGGATAGCAGTATTCGGCGTTGACGAAGAACAGATATTTTCTCATTTCCGCCGCTCTGAATTGTCCGGTCCCGGCTGTTTCCCGCGCCGCTTTTCTTCCATCGTCAGCACCCACAGGCCCGCATGCTTGCCGAAATTGGTCTGCATGTAGTCCATGGCGACGATGAAACCGATGCGGCCGTCGAGAAAGCCGCCGCGCAGAACGTAGATCAGGAAGAAGGTCCACCAGGCGCGCAGGCAAACCAGCGCGAGACTGTGATTGCGCCGCCCCAGGTCGAAATACTTGCGGCTGCCGAGCCAGGCGTATTCCGCGTTCTTGGCCAGGGCATGACCGTAGTCGCGCGCGGTGTAATGCAGGAGATACCCATGCAGATATCCCACCTTGCCCGGGGGATGTTCGATCGCTTCGTGCACCGGCGCCGGCGTGAAGCGCGCGCCCTGGCGGCGGAAGAGGCGCAGCGGCGCGCGGGCGCTGCGGCCATGACGCAGGCGCTGGCCGTGGCGGATCACCGCCCAGCGGATGCGGAATGCGACTTCGTCGATCGAAGGCCGCGCGAGCAGTTCCGCGAGCGATTGCTGCGCCGTATCGTCGAGCGCCTCGTCGGCGTCGATGGACAGCACCCAGTCCATGCTCGCCCGCTCCAGCGCCCGCTGCTTCTGGATGCCGAATCCCGGCCAATCCATGATCCAGACCTTGTCGGTATAGCGGCGGACGATATCGAGCGTGCCGTCGGTGCTGCCGCTGTCGATGACGACGATCTCATCCGCCAGGTCTTTGATCGACTCCAGGCACGGCGTGATCCGATCCGCCTCGTTCAGCGTGATGATACATACCGACAGGGTGTGCACTGCGCAGCTTTCCTCCGATCTCCGGCATCCGTGGCGAACTGCCATCCGGCACGATCACACTGCCACGGCGGCATCACCTCGCAAGGGAATACCTGATACTATTACCCGGGTCTCGACCGCAGGTGCATGTGGAACTTCCGTAATGGTGCGACGTAATATCGCGCAACTGTTTTGCCGTGTAAACGGGTGGTTGGTTTTTTTATTCCTCACACTCGCCGTTACCCTGCCCACGAGCGCCGGGTACTCTTATGCACCGGCACTGCTGCTGTTGCTGAGTCTGAGCCTGTGCCTGCCCGCCGTCCGCGCTCCGCTCAGGCTGGATGCGCAGGACAAGGGCATCATCGGCATCATGGCGCTGTACGCCCTTGCGCATCTGCTCGTCATCGCGCTCGACGAACAGACGCTGCGCGCCTTCGACCGGCCGAGCAAGTTTCTGCTGGGCATTCCCATACTGTGTCTGTTGCTGACCTATCCGCCTCGGCCGGCTTTTTTATGGTGGGGCGCCATCATCGGCTCAGCGAGCGCCGGGCTGATCGCCCTGACGCAGAAGGTTCTGCTCCACGACCCCTCCGCCAGCGCCTGGATGATGCCCATCCAGTTCGCCGCGCTGGTCATGGTGCTCGCCTGCGTATCGTTCACGAGCATGGGCTATTTTCTCGCACGGCATCACCGATTCGGCATCGTGGCCGGCGCGATCGGCGGGCTCCTCGGCCTGATCGCAGCGTTTCTTTCCGGCACCCGCGGCGCCTGGCTGGTCATTCCGTTCGCCTTGCTGATCTTTGCACTCGCCTACCGCGAGCTTTTTTCCAAACGCATCTGGTTCGGCATCGGCTCCGCCTTTCTGCTGACCACGATCGTCATCGTTTCGGTTCCGGAAAGCGGCGTCACCGGCAGAATCGCCAGCGCGACGGCCGAAGCCAAGGGCTACCTCGACAAGGGCGATGTTCGCTCTTCAGTGGGCGCGCGGCTGGAAATGTGGAAAACCTCCCTCGACATGATCCCGGAACACCCATGGCTCGGCTGGGGACAGAAGGGTTATGAGGCAGAGATTCGCCGGAGAGTGGCATCGAAAGAAACTTCGGAATTCATTCTGTCATTCAGCCACGCGCACAGCGAAATGATCGATGCTCAGGTCAAACGCGGGCTGCTCGGCCTGCTCACCCTGCTCGCCCTGTATACAGTACCTGCCCTGTGGTTCATGCGCAGGGCTTTCAGCTCTACGCACCTGGAGGTGCGTACCGCGGCACTGGCCGGTCTTTTTCTGCCACTGGTCTTTTTCTTTTCCGGGTTGACGCAAGCTCTGTTCTCTCACAACAGCGGCGTGACTTTCTTCTCCGCCATGCTCGCCGTCACCTGGGCCAACATGCGGCATGCCGAGCGGCTGCATCAGCCGGCGCACTGAAATCCTTCTCGACAGCGCGGTCAGCCGCGCGCGCCATATCCCGACAACAACTGATCCCAGACTGCCTGATCGTAATGGAAAGGAGCGCCGGCGGCATGAAACTTGTCGAGCGAACGGCGCAGCCGCGCGAGATTGGCTTCCCGCCAGCCGCCGCGCAGCGCACGGCGTTCGGCCTTGTCGAAATCGATGATGAAGACGCCGCCATCCTCGACGAGCAGAATGTTGCGGGCGTTGAGATCGGCATGGTAAACGCCGGCCTCGTGCAGTCTGCGAATCGCAGCGCCGGCCTCCGCCCAGCGCCCGGGCGGCAAAGCAGTGCGCGACAGCACATCGGCCAGCGGCTGTGCGCCCGCTATCCTCTCCGTCACCAGATCCGCCCGATAGCTGCGGCCATGGCGCCGGACGTGCGCGGCTGCCGGGCGCGGCACGGGCAATCCCATGTTGTAGAGATCAGCGAGCAGATGCCATTCACGCCAGGCGCGCGTACGCTCGAGTCCGGTCCAGCAATAGCGATCGGCGCTCAGCCGAGCGATCCAGCCGCCGCGGCGATAGTGGCGCAACACGTATTCCCGGCCCTCGTGCACGAACATGCAGGCAGCGCCGCGCCCCGCGCCGAGCGCCGTCACCGCACCGGCTCGTTCCCAGTGAGCGGCATCGAAGAACGCGGCGGCAGGCGGCGCCAGCATGCTCTCATCGTAAAGCACATGTTCTCCGCCGCGGGAAACACAGCGCGGCGCCAATACCGATGCCGGCGCCGTGCCCTGGCTCCGATGTGTTCGCGACATGTGCGGATCTGCTACCATAACGCCATTATCGCGCAACCTCCCGGCACGTGCACAGGCAGCAGAATCATGAATTTATCCGCGGAAATCTCGGTCGGCGAATTCCTCGACAAGATGACCATCCTCGAAATCAAATCCGAACGGATCCATGATTCCGCCAAGCTCGAAAACATTCGCCGCGAACTGGACACGCTGCGCCGCACCTGGGCGGAATCACCGTTCTCCGAGCAGGATCTGCGCGCGGAAGTGGCCGAGCTGAAGCAGATCAACGAGCGCCTGTGGCAGATCGAGGACGATATACGCGACAGGGAAGCCGCCGGCGATTTCGGCCCCGCCTTCATCGAACTGGCGCGCTCGGTATACATCAGCAACGATGAACGCGCCGCCGTGAAGCGGCGGATCAACCTCAAGGTCGGCTCCGAGCTGATCGAGGAAAAATCCTACGCCGATTACCGCAAACGCGGTGACTGAAACCGCCACCGCGACATGAGCGGCATCGCCGGACTCCACGCCGAGACGCGCCCGGACGCCGGACTGCTGCAGGCCATGGCGCGACGCCTTGCCCACCGCGGACCGGCGCGGCAGCTCACTCATATCTGCGGCAAAACAGGATTCGCGCTCGCCTGTCGCGATCCCGGCCAAGCTGCCTCCCTTGCGCTTCCGCTGCGCTCCGCCGACGGCCGACTGACGCTGATCGCCGACGGCGTGCTCGACAATGGCGCTGCACTGCGCGCGCGACTGACGGCAGCAGGCCATCCGACCGCCGGCAGCGATGGCCGAAAAGATAGCCGGAAAGATGGCGGGAAGGATGACCGGGAAGATGATTGGGATCTCGTCTTCACTGCCTATCGCGCCTACGGAACAGACTTTCCTCTCCACCTCGAAGGTGCTTATGCGCTCGCCCTGCATGACGGCGAGCGCGGCTGCGTTCTGCTGGCGCGCGATCGCATGGGCTGCCGTCCGCTGTTCCTGGCCCGCACCGTGTACGGCTGGGCCTTCGCTTCGGAACTGAAAGCCCTGCTGCCGGTGATCGGCACGCCCGCCATCGATCCGCACGCCCTGGCGCAGTATCTGCAATGCGGCTTCAGTACCGGGCGCTCGACACCATTCGCCCGCGTGGAACGTCTGCGCCCCGGAGAAATCACCGTGCTCGATGAGGAAGAGCCGGCGCGTCACCTCTATTGGCGCGCCGACGCGCAGACACTCGCCGCATACGATCGCCGCGATGCGGCAGCACACCTCGATCAAGAACGCTTCGATCACCTGCTTGCCACGGTGGTGAACGATCAGGTCCGGAGCGCCGACACCCTGCTGCTGCACGGCGGCGATACCGGCTCGACGCTGCTGCACGGTCTCGGGCGGACCGCGGACGGATCGCCGCTGCGTACGCTCTCCCTCGCCGTCATGACCGCGGCCGACGATACCACGACTGCCCTTACTCATCACGACGGCGACAGCCACGTGACGCTGCGCCTGGGCACCGATGCCGTGATCGAACGCCTGGCGCTGGCGGCATGGTCCGCGGATGATCTGCTCGCCGATTTTTCCTCGGCGATACGATTGCTGGTGGCGGAAAAGCTCGCCGGCGAAACGACGCGCATCCTCGCCAGCGACGGCTGCAGCGAAGTGTTCGCCGATGCGCCGCGCTATCATCTGCCGCGCATGCAGCGCTGGCTGAACAACATCCTCGAACCCGGCAGCGGCGGCTTTCGCACCAGTGCGCGCTTTCGCGGCCTGGAGCGCACCATGTTCGGGATTGCACTGCAGAAGGCAACGCAGGACTGGCGCGAGGAATTCGTCTCCGCCTGGAGCGCCATGCCGCCGCGATGGAGCCGCCTGCAGCGCATGCAGCTGCTCGATCTCTCCACCTTCGTCCCCGACAGCGTACTGCCCGCCCTCGACCGCCCCTTGAGCGGCGGCGGCCTGGACTGGCGCGCGCCATGGCTCGATCGCCGCCTGGTGGAATTCGGGCTCGGCCTGCCGGACCGGCTGAAACAAAACCGCCGCAGCACGCAGCGCTTCGTGCGCCGCCGCGCCGCGACACTGCCACCTTCCACATCCGCTCCCCTTGCGACCGGCCCCGGCCCGATGGCGCTGTTCGGCGCCTGGCTCAGCGGCGACACACTGGACAGGCTCGAACGCATCCTGCCCGCATCGCCGGCGATGCGGGCCTGGTTTCAGCCGGAAACAGTGGTCACGCTCTGCGACATGAAGCGCCGGAGACGTCCGGTCACCCGTATCCTGGCCGCGCTGCTGCAGTTCGCGCTGTGGCACAGAATCTTCATCGAGGGCAGCGGCGAGCGCCCGGACCTCTGCGATCCGCTGGATTTTCTCGCCGGAACGGAATGAGGGGAATGACTGCAGGCTAGAAAGCGGAAGGATCACCCTGTGCGCCGTTTTCGCGCTTGTCGGCGAACTGGGCGTGATGCAACTCCGCATAGCGACCGCCCGTGCGCAGCAGCGCCTGATGCGTACCGCTCTCGACCAGCCGTCCCTGTTCCAGCACCAGGATGCGATCGGCGTTTTCGATGGTGGACAGACGATGGGCGATGATCAGCGTGGTGCGTCCCTGCCGCGCATTGTCGATCGCCTGCTGCACCTGACGCTCGGTTTCCGAATCGAGCGCGGAAGTGGCCTCGTCCATGATCAGGATCGCGGCATTCTTGAGCAGCGCCCGCGCGATGGCGAGGCGCTGACGCTGTCCGCCCGACAGGCGCACGCCGTTGTCACCGATCATGGCGTCGAGACCCTCCGGCATCTGCTCGACGAATTCCATCACATGCGCCGCCCGCGCCGCGGCAACAATATCCTCACGCGTCACGGCATCGCCGGCGCCGTAGGCGATATTGGCGGCGACGGTGTCGTTGAACAGGATGACATCCTGCGTCACCAGTGCCATGTTGGCGCGCAGATCGATCAGGCGTATATCCCGTATGTCGATGCCGTCGATCAGGATGCGGCCGGCGCTCGGCGCGTAAAAACGCGGAATGAGATTGACCAGCGAAGACTTGCCCGCGCCCGAACGGCCGACCAGTGCGATCGTTTCACCGGGCGCGATGCGAAAGGAAACGCCGGCAACGACTTCCTCGCCTCCCTCGTAACGCAGGGCAACGTCCTCGAAGTCGATTTCGCCCCTCAGCCGGCCCACCGGCGTCGCGCCGTCGTCACGCTCCGAAGGCGTATCGAGCAACTGGAAGATGCTCTGCGCAGCCGCCAGTCCGCGCTGGATCTGCTCGTTCAGCGCGGTCAGGCGCTTGATGGGAGAAAACAGCATGGCCGCCGCGCCGAAGAAGGACACGAAGCCGCCCACCGTCATCGTCTCGCGCTGCGCGGTGATATAGATCACTGCCGCCAGCGCCAGCACGATGATCAGCTGCACCACCGGCACGCTGGCCGCGGAAGCGGAAACGATCTTCATGGAATAGGTGCGGATGCGATTGGCGATGCCGTGGAAACGCGCGCGTTCGTGCCGCTGTCCGCCGTAGACCTTGATCATCCGGCTGCCGCGGATGGTCTCGTCGAGCACGTGCGTCATGCCGCCCATCGATTGCTGCAGACCCTGGCTCATCCGCCGCAGCCGGCGCGCGATCAGCTTGACGATGACGGCGATCGCCGGACCGATGAGCAGAAAGATCAGCGACAGCTTCCAATCGAGATACAGCATCCAGGCCAGCAGGCCGATCACCGTCAGCCCGTCGCGCACGGCGACCACCAGCGCATTGGTGGCGGCGGTGGTGACCTGGTTGACGTCGTAGCTGACCTTGGAGATGAGCTCGCCGGATGTATGTCCGGCATAATACGAGGCCGGCAGATCGATCAGCTTGGCGTACATCTGCTCGCGCAGATCGAGCACGACCTTGTTGGCGACCCAGGCAAGGGAAACGGTGCCGGCATAGTGGGCGATGCCGCGCACCACGAACAGGCCGATCAGCAGCAGCGGCATCACCATGATCCAATATGGATCCTTCTCGACGAAGGTCTGGTCGAGCAGCGGTTTGACCAGCGCGGGCAGCGCGGGCTCGGACAAACCAGTGACGATCATCGCCGCCACCGCCAGGGCGAAGAGACGCCAGTACGGACGCACGTAGCCGAGCAGGCGCAGATACAGCGTACGGCTGTTCATCAGGCGCGACCGCCGCCGATGATCGGCAAATTCCCTTCAGCCGCCATACAGATCGGTCTCTCCCTCGGGCCGGGTCTTGAAGCGCCGGTGTACCCACAGATACTGCTCCGGCGCCTGGCGCACTTCGTCCTCGATGATCGCATTGATGCGCATGCAGTCGTCTTCCTCGCTGGCGCCGGGGAAATTCTCCAGCGGCGGCATCAGCGCCAGGCGATAGCCGCGACCCTGCGGCAGACGCTGGGGAAAATAGGGTATCACGAGGGCATCACCCATGCGCGCGAAGCGCGAGGTGGCGGCATTGGTGGCGGCGGCGATGCCGAAGAACGGGACGAAGATATGATTGACGCCGCGGTAATTCTGATCCGGCGCATACCAGACGGCATTGCCCTCGCGCAGCGACTTGAGCATGCTGCGCACTGCGTCGCGCGGAATGACATGCTCGAAATGCGGCTTGAAGCTGTCGTGCATGAGCGCTCTCAGCACCGGATTCTCGTGTTCGCGATACATCGGATGCACGGGCGTCAGCAGATTGAGCAGGCGCACCCCCAGTTCGGTGGAGGTAACGTGAGCACTGAGCAGAATGACGCCCTTGCCCTCGGCACGCGCCCGCTGCAGATGTTCCATCCCCTGCACTTCCTTGATCAGTCCGGTCAGGCGATGATCGGGCAGGCACCAGGCCATGCCGGTTTCCAGCACGCCGATACCGAGCGCACGGAAATGGCGTCGCAGCAGATCTTCACGCGCGGCGGTCGTCAGCCCGGGAAAGCACAACGCCAGATTGACGCGCGCGATACGGGCGCGGCGCGGCGACAGCAGCCTGACCAGCGCGCCCAGCGCGCCGCCTGCGGCGAGCACCCAGCGATAGGGCAAACGGACGATGGTCTGCACCAGAATCACGAGCGCCCGCGAGAGGCAACGCTGGACCAGCGACAGATTTCTGGGCGGACGGGGGGTACTCACCTGAGACAAGCGCGCCGACCCTAGCCCTCGAGCCAGCGATTGATTTCCTCGAGGTCCACCCGCGAAAGAGAACCCGCCGCCTGTTTCAGCAGCAGGATATTGAGGATGTAGTCATAACGCGCCTGCGCGTAGTCGCTCTCGGCGCGGAACAGATCGGTGCGGGCGGTCAGCACCTCGACCGCGGTGCGCGTGCCCACTTCCATGCCTGCTTCGGTGGCATCGAGCGCACTGCGCGCCGAAACCCTGGCCTGGGCGAGCGCATTGACGCGATTCACGGCGGCAGTGACGGCATTATAGGCGTCGCGCGTCTGGCGCAGCGTCGCGCGGCGCTGCGCTTCGAGCTGTTCGCGGGCAATACCCAGTTCGAAACCGGCCTGGCGGGAACGCGAATTCACCGCGCCACCCTGATAGAGCGGCACGGTCAGGCGCAAACCGATGGCGGCATTCTCTCCGTCGCGCTGGTTAAACGCACCGGAACCGACATCGTTGCGCGCCACGTTGGCGACCAGATCGAGCGAGGGGTAGTGGCCGGAACGCTGCACAGAAACCGCTTCCTCAGCGAATTCGGCATTGAAGCGCGCGGCGAGCAGGGTGAAGTTCTGTTCCAGCGCCGTGCCCACCCATTCATTGACGTCCGCGGGCGCGGGCGAAACGAGCGGGATCTCACGGGTCAGCGGATCGACCTCTTCGATGAACTCACCGGTCAGCTCGAACAAGGCCTCATCGGCACTCTGCCGCTGATTGGCCGCTTCGATTTCACGCGCCGTCGCCAGATCGTAGGCCGCCTGCGCCACGTGGACGTCGGTAATGGCGATCAGGCCGACGTCGAAACGCTGCTTGGCCTGCTCCAGCTGACGGCCGATGGAATCCTTCTCCGCGCGGGCGAATTCGAGCACGTCCTGCGCCGCCAGCACATTGAAATAGGCCTGCGCCGAACGCACCATCAGCGCCTGCTGCGCGGCCGAATACTCCGCGTCGGCGCGGCCGACGATGGCGTCGGCCTGGCGCAGCTGAGCGAAATATTCGCGGTGATAGATCGGCTGCACCAGCGTCAACGACAGCGTGGAAACGTTGTAGTCGCTGTTGCTGCCGCCGTCGGGACGATCGTAGATGCGGTCGTAGGCGGCATCGAAGGTGACGAAAGGCAGCAACTGGGCGCGGCTCTGGGATTTGGCTTCCAGGTCGGCGAAGCGCAGTGCCTCGGCGGCTCTCACCTGCGGGTCATTGTGGGTCGCAAGCTGATAAACATCGACCAGATCGGCAGCCCGCGCCACCGCCGAAAAACCCAGCACGGCGACGATACCGGCGCCGATGAAAATCCTGCCAAAGCTGCTCATCTGAAATAACCTCGAAATGCGCTGTCAGAAAACGAAGCGCGGGCGAACGGGGGCATTGATCAGCGGAGGCAAATCGGTCTCGAACAAAGCCTCCCTGCTCCATTGTGCATCGCCGACGCGGCGCATCAGCACGGCCTGCATCACCGGCGGCGTTCCGATCACCGCAAACAGCCGTCCGCCGCGGTTGAGCGAGCGGAGAAAATGCTCGGGCAACTCGGGCAGCGAACCGCAGATCGCGATGGCATCGTACAAACCTTCATCACCGCCCCATCCCTGCGCGGCGTCGCCCACTTCCAGCGTGACGTTGTGAATGCCGTACAGCGCCAGCTTCTCTTCGGCCAGTTCCTTGAATTCGGCGAAGATATCCACGCTGCGGACATACCGTGCCGCCTTCGCCAGCAGCGCGGTCAGATAGGCGCTGCCGGTGCCGATCTCGAGCACGCTGTCGGTCGGATGCAGCTCCAGCGCCTGCAGCAGACGCCCCTCGACCCTGGGGTGCATCATCACCTGGCCGTGGCCAATGGGGATCGCGTGGTCGGCGTAGGCCAGACCGCGGTATTCCTCCGGCACGAAATCGATGCGCGGCACATCCGCGATCAGATCCAGCACCTGCTGATCGAGCACGTCCCAGGGACGTATCTGCTGCTCGATCATGTTGAAATGAGCATCTCTCACGCTGCGCTCCGCCACGTACGGAATTTGCCGAATGGAAAGATTATTCGTTTTACCATGACATGGCAAGGAGACGCGCTTGCATTGGCGGACGGATATCGCTTAGATTCTATTGAATTACATGCCATTCTCCGGAGCCGTCGCGCTCCCCCTGAAGCCCTGAGCCCGATTATGAGCGTCATTCCCGACCTGATTCCCGATACCACGCCGCGGCTCGACGAGTCGGTCACCCGGCCCTATCCCGCTTCGCACAAAATCCATGTGACCGGCAGCCGGCCCGACATACGCGTGCCGATGCGCGAGATCCGGCTCAGCGACACCCGCGGCATGGGTCGTGACGAAGCCAATGAACCGGTGCGCGTGTACGACACCTCCGGGCCCTATACCGATCCGCAGGCGCACATCGATCTCGAAGCCGGCCTGTCCGATCTGCGCACGCCCTGGATCGAAGATCGCGGTGACAGTGAAGTGCTGAGCGGGCTCAGCTCCGAATACGGCCGACGACGCGCCGACGACGCGCGCACCGCCGCGCTGACCTTCAAGCGCGTGCGCATGCCGCGCCGCGCGCGCGCCGGCGGCAACGTCAGCCAGATGCATTACGCCCGGCGCGGCATCATCACGCCGGAGATGGAATTCGTCGCCATCCGCGAAAACATGCGCCAGGAGCAGATCCGCGAGCAGGGCCTGCACCACCAGCATCCGGGCGAATCCTTCGGCGCCTCCACGCCGCGCGAGATCACGCCCGAATTCGTCCGCGACGAAATCGCGCGCGGACGGGCCATCATCCCGGCCAACATCAATCACCCCGAACTCGAGCCGATGATCATCGGCCGCAATTTCCTGGTCAAGATCAACGCCAACATCGGCAACTCCGCGGTCACCTCCTCGATCGCCGAGGAAGTGGAGAAGCTGGTGTGGGGCATACGCTGGGGCGCGGATACGGTCATG
>CAYLYS010000045.1:0-740 GCA_964388175.1 uncultured Chromatiales bacterium
ATCACTCCAGCGCTTTCAACTGCTGTATCAGCGTTCCCACCATGCTCTGGGCATCGCC
The DNA here is from genome assembly GCA_964388175.1 of uncultured Chromatiales bacterium. Taxonomy (GTDB): domain Bacteria; phylum Pseudomonadota; class Gammaproteobacteria; order SZUA-140; family SZUA-140; genus JAITWN01. The sequence continues at coordinate 59 of CAYLYS010000045.1, forward strand.
GTAGAGCATGCGCGTATTGTCGCGATAGAAGAGATGGTTCTCGATGCCGGCGAAGCCGGTGCCGGCGCCGCGCTTGATCACCAGCACGTTCTCGGCCTTGTCGACGTTGAGGATCGGCATGCCGTAGATGGGGCTGGACGGATCGGTGCGCGCGACCGGGTTGACCACGTCGTTGGCGCCGATGACCAGCGCGACATCCGTCGAAGAGAACGCGGCATTGATCTCTTCCAGATCGAACAGCCTCTCGTACGGCACGCCGGCTTCGGCAAGCAGGACGTTCATGTGCCCCGGCATGCGGCCGGCGACGGGATGAATGGCGAATTTGACGTCCACACCGAAGCTTTCCAGCAGGTCCGTCAGCTCGCGCAGCTTGTGCTGCGCCTGCGCCACCGCCATGCCATAACCGGGAACGACGATGACCTTGGAGGCGTAGCGCATCATCACCGCCGCATCCTCGACTTCGATCGGCTTGAGCGAACCCTGCACATCGCCGTCCACGGCTGCCGTCACCTTGCCGAAACCGCTGAACAGCACGTTGCTGAGCGGACGATTCATCGCCTTGGCCATCAGCTGGGTCAGCAGCGTACCGGCGGCGCCGACGATGGTGCCGGCGACGATCATCGCGGCATTGCCGATGGCGAAGCCTTCGAAGGCGACCGCGAGGCCGGTGAGCGCGTTATAA
>CAYLYS010000045.1:750-20866 GCA_964388175.1 uncultured Chromatiales bacterium
CCGGCATGTCGGCGCCGCCGATGGGCAGCGTCATCAGCACACCGTAGGCGAGCGCGGCGATGAAGAAAGCACTGATCAGCCAGGGATTGGCCGAGCCGTCGAGCAGGCCGAGGCCGAGCAGCACCGCCACCAGCAGCACGATCAGATTGAGCGACTGCTGCGCCGGGAAAGTGATGGGCTTGCCGCCGATCAGTCCCTGCAGCTTGGCGAAGGCGATCATGCTGCCGCTGAAGGCGATGGCGCCGATCAGTCCGCCGGTGACGCTGAGCAGGATCAGACCCGTGTTCGCCATTTCGCCGCGCAACAGCTCGACCGCGGCGATCGCCGCCGCCGCGCCGCCGCCCATGCCGTTGTAGATCGCCACCATCTGCGGCATGTCGGTCATCGCCACCCGGCGTCCGCTGAACCAGGCGAGGAAGGAACCGACGAGGATCGCCGTCAGCATCAGGCCGACGTTGCCCATGCCCGGCCACAGCATGGTGACCACCACGGCCATCGCCATCGCCACGCCCGCCCAGCGGATGCCGCTGCGCGCGGTCGCCGGCGAACTCATGCGCTTGAGGCCGAAAACGAACAGCAGAATGGTCAGGAAGTAGACCGCCTGGATGAAATGTTCCACGCTCAGGATTCCTTCGTCGCTTTCTTTTTCTCGAACATTTCCAGCATGCGCTCGGTGACGACGTAGCCGCCCACCGCGTTCATCGCGCCGAGCAGGACGCCGACGAAACCGATGATCTGGCCGACCAGCGTTTCGGCATGACCGAGCGCGATCATGGCGCCGACCAGCACGATGCCGTGGATGAAGTTGGAACCGGACATCAGCGGCGTATGCAGAATCACCGGTACCCGCGCGATCACTTCATAACCGGTGAACGCCGCCAGCGCGAAAATGAACAGCGCAGCCCATATGCCTTCGATCATGACTGTCTCCCTTCAAGCTGTTCCTCGATCTGCTGACGCACCGCGGCCGAGGGGAAGCCGTCGTCGTGCGTCACCGCCGAACCGATGAGAATCTCGTCGTCCCAGTCGATGCGCAGATCACCGTCCTCGTTGCGCAGCAGGGTGAGGAAATTGTGCAGATTCTTGGCATACATGACGCTGGCATGCACGGACAGCTGGCTCGGCACGTTGAGCGGGCCGTAGACCGTCACGCCGCCGACATCGACGCGCTCGCCGGGGCGGGTGAGTTCGCAGTTGCCGCCCGATTCGGCGGCGAGATCGACGATCACCGAACCCGGCTTCATGTCCCTGACCACCGCCTCGGCGATCAGTCGCGGCGCCGGACGGCCCGGGATCTGAGCGGTGGTGATGACCACGTCCGACTGGCCGATGCTCTTGCGCAGCAGCACCTGTTCGCGTTCCTTTTCCTCGGCGGTCAGTTCGCGCGCATAGCCGCCCTCGGCTTCGGCGTCCATCTCGACCTGGAGGAACTTCGCACCCAGCGACTCGACCTGCTCGCGCGCGGCGCGGCGCACGTCGTAGGCTTCGACCACGGCGCCCAGACGCCGGGCGGTGGCGATCGCCTGCAAACCGGCAACGCCGGCGCCGAGCACCAGCGCGCGCGCCGGGCGGATGGTGCCCGCCGCGGTGGTCAGCATGGGGAAAAAGCACGGGCTCAGATCCGCCGCCATCAGCACCGCCCGGTAGCCGGCCACCGTTGCCTGCGACGACAGCGCGTCCATGGCCTGGGCGCGCGAGATGCGCGGAATGCGTTCGATGGCGAAACTGGTGACGCCCGCAGCGCGCAGGCCGTCTATCACCGCCGCGTTGCGATGCACGTTCAGAAACCCGATCAGCACCTGGCCACGACGGTAATACCCCACCTCGTCCGGCAGCGGCGGCTGCACCTTGAAGACGACCTCGGCCTGATAGAGCGCTTCGCAGTCCACGATGCGGGCGCCGGCCTGCACGTAGGCGCTGTCGGAGAAGAAGCTGCCGTCACCGGCGCCGCTTTCGACCAATACCTCACAACCCTGCTTGCACAAGCGGGCTACCGTCTCGGGCACGAGCGCGACCCGGCGTTCACCTGCTGTGCGTTCCTTCGGCACCGCTATCCGTATAGCCATTCCCGCCTGCTTCCGCTTAACATTAAGGTTATGAATGGATTTGATTTTTAGGCCAGATAGGCGTAAAACCCGTCATTCTACGACGAGCCGGGCGGGACGACAAGCCGCTCGCACCAACAAAGAGCGGTACGACGCATTTGGATGAGGGCATTTGCATGAGCTGTCGCCCTCGCTTACAGTTGCCACTTTCGTCAGCGGATTTCGCTTTTCACGATGTTTCCGAGTCATGCCCGTTCCCGCCCAGCCTGATACCCTAAGCCCATGAGCCAGCGACCAGTTCTCGTCACCGGCGGCGCCGGATACATCGGCAGCCATGTGGTCCGCCAACTCGGTGAGCGCGGCGAACGCGTGGTCGTGCTGGACAATCTCTCCACCGGCTTCCGCGAATCGGTCCTCTACGGCGAACTCGTCGTCGGCGACACCGGCGATGAGGCCCTGGTGGAGCGCCTGCTGCGCGAATACGACATCGACGCCGTGCTGCATTTCGCCGCCAACATCGTGGTGCCGGAATCGGTCGCCGATCCGCTCAAGTACTATCACAACAATACCGCCAACACCCGCTCCCTGCTGGCCTGCTGCCAGCGCGCGGGCGTCTCGCAGTTCATTTTCTCCTCGACGGCGGCGGTATACGGCATCCCGGCGCAGATTCCGGTCGCGGAGGACGCGCCGCTCGAACCGATCAATCCCTATGGCCGCTCCAAATTGATGAGCGAATGGATGCTGCGCGATCTCGCCCTCACCGGCGCGCTGCGCTACGTCATCCTGCGCTACTTCAACGTTGCCGGCGCCGACCCGCAGGGGCGCATCGGGCAGTCCACGCCCGAGGCCACCCATCTGATCAAGGTCGCCAACGAGGTCGTCACCGGCCAGCGCGCGCAGGTCGAGATCTTCGGCACCGACTATCCGACCGCCGACGGCACCGGCGTGCGCGATTACATTCACGTGGAAGATCTGGCCGCCGCTCATCTCATGGCGCTCGATCATCTGCGCGCCGGCGGCGCCGCGAACATACTCAATTGCGGCTATGGGCACGGCTACAGCGTACGCGAAGTGCTGGATACGGTACAGCGCGTCGCCGGAGAAAAAATCCGCATCGTGGAATCCCCGCGCCGTGCCGGCGACCCGCCCGCCCTCACGGCGAGCGCCGCCCGCATCCGCTCCATTCTCGGCTGGCGCCCGCGCTACGACGATCTCGAGATGATCGTGCGTACCGCGCTCGACTGGGAACGCAAGCTGGCGATGCGCAGGAAAAGCGGCGCATGACGACGCCCGATGACGGGAACGATCCGGCACCGGCCGGCGTCTTGCTGAACACATATCAACGAGCAAAGTTTACGGGGAAATCGTGAAAGGGTTACGACTGCTGGCAGTGATTCTGCTGACCGCCACGGCCGGTCTCGCGCATGGGCAAACCACGCGCTACGTGACCGATCAACTCGAAATCGATCTGCGCAGCGGCCAGAGCAATCAGCACCGCATTCTCTCCATGCTGCGCAGCGGCACGCCGGTCACGGTGCTGGAGGAAAGCCGTGACAGCGGATGGTCACGGGTACGCACCGAGCAGGGGCAGGAAGGCTGGATACTCACCCGCTTCCTGGACAGCACGCCGAGCGCGCGCGATCGCCTGGCCCGCGCCGAGCAGGAAGTCGCCCGCCACACCGCTGCCGTCCAGCAACTGCGCGAGGAACAGCGCACGGCAAGCAGCAGCAATACCGATCTCGGCAAGCGCGTGGAAGCGCTGACCAAGGCCAATCAGGAACAGGAACAGGAACTGAACCGTATCCGCCGCACCTCGGCCAGCGCGCTCGCGCTCGACGATGAAAACCGCACGCTCAAGGAGCAGTTCGGCCGCCTGGAACGCGACTATCAGATGCTCGAACAGCAGAACGAGGTGCTGCGCGACCGCAGAGATCGCGACTGGTTCGTGATCGGCGCCGCCGTCATCCTGCTCGGCGTGGTGATCGGCCTCATCATTCCCAAGATCCGCTGGAAACGAAAGTCGGCATGGAATAGATTCTAGGGAATCGACAGGGGTCAGACCCTTCCAGAACCACAAAAGGGTCTGACCCCTTTGTAACACCACAGCGGACGAACCCATGCACCTGTCACGTTACCTCCTTGCCACCGTGAGGGAAGACCCCGCCGACGCCGAGATCGTCAGCCACAAGCTGATGCTGCGCGCCGGCATGATCCGCCGCCTCGCCGCCGGTCTCTACAACTGGCTGCCGCTCGGCCTGCGCGTGCTGCGCCGGGTCGAAGCCGTGGTGCGGGAGGAAATGAACCGCGCCGGCGCGCAGGAAGTGCTGATGCCGGTGGTACAGCCCGCCGAGCTATGGCAGGAATCCGGACGCTGGGAGCAGTTCGGTCCGGAGCTGCTGCGCCTGCGCGACCGGCACGATCGCGAGTTCTGCCTCGGGCCGACCCACGAGGAGATCATCACCGATCTGATCCGGCGCGAGATCCGCAGCTACAAGCAGCTGCCGGCCAATTTCTACCAGATCCAGACCAAGTTCCGCGACGAGGTGCGCCCTCGTTTCGGCGTGATGCGCGCGCGCGAGTTCCTGATGAAGGATGCTTACTCCTTCCATCTCGACGCCGACTCGCTGCAGGAAACCTACGAGTTGATGTACCGCACCTATAGCCGCATCTTCGAACGGCTGGGGCTGGAGTTTCGCGCCGTATACGCCCATACCGGCGCCATCGGCGGGCGCTATTCGCACGAATTCCACGTGCTCGCCGATGCGGGCGAGGACGCCATCGCTTTCGCCAGCGCGGGCGATTACGCCGCCAACGTCGAACTCGCCCCGGCTCTGCCGCCCGGCGACCGCCCGGCGGCGACGGAAACGCTGCGCAAGGTGGATACGCCGGGCCAGCACAGCATCGATGAAGTCAGCACCGCGCTCGGTCTGCCGCCGCAGCGCTGCCTCAAGACCCTACTGGTGCAGGGCACGGACAGCGAAGTGGTGGCGCTGGTGCTGCGCGGCGATCACGAACTCAACGCCATCAAGGCCGGCCAGCTCGACGCCGTCGCCGAACCGCTGACCTTCGCCACTGCGGCGCAGGTACGCGCGGCGGCGGGCTGCGACCCCGGTTCGCTGGGACCGATCGGGCTGTCGATCCCGGTCTTCGTCGATCACGCCGCCGCGGCCGCGGCCGATTTCGTCTGCGGCGCGAACGAGGACGGCCGGCATTACAGCGGCGTCAACTGGGGGCGCGATCTGCCCGCACCGCAGAGCGTCGATCTGCGCAACGTCGTCGATGGCGACCCGGCGCCGGACGGACAGGGCACGCTGTCGATCCGCCGCGGCATCGAGGTCGGTCACATCTTCCAGCTCGGCAGCAAGTACAGCGAGGCGATGAGCGCCACCTGCCTCGACGAGCAGGGCCGCGCCGTGGTCATGACCATGGGCTGCTACGGCATCGGCGTATCGCGCATCGTCGCCGCCGCCATCGAACAGAACCACGACGAACGCGGCATCGTCTGGCCGGAAGGACTCGCGCCCTTCACCGCCGTCGTGCTGCCGCTCAACGCGCACAAATCCCAGCGCGTGCGCGAGGCGGCCGAAGCGCTCTACCGCTCACTGCTCGACGCCGGTATCGACGCCGCCTACGACGATCGCGGCGAACGGCCGGGCGTGATGTTCGCCGACGCCGATCTGATCGGCATCCCGCACCGCCTGGTGGTCGCCGAGAAAGGCCTGGACGCCGGCACCGTCGAATACAAGCATCGCCGCGAGGCGGAAGCACGTCACATCCCGCTGGACGATATCGTCGACCTCCTCAAGTCCGGACGCCATCCGACCGATTAATTCGGACGGATCCCGTATCCGGCCGCAAGACGAGGGACCAAGATGCCGGATGGCTCGCGGTCCCTCGTCTGACGCGGTTCTATCGAATTCGATGGTCCGACCCGTGAAACGTCTCCGCCTGATCGCATCCATCTGTCTCGGCGTACTGCTGTACTGCGGCACGGCCATGGCATCCCTGTCGCAGCGCGACGACCCCGAGCTGCGCCACGCCCTGCTGGAAGCGGTGCAGGACGCCGGCAGCTTCGATGATCGCTTCGAGGCGGAAGTGTGGCTGCTGGACATGGCCAGCCGGCTGAGCCGGCGCCTGCCCGACAGCAGCGAACGGCTGCGGTTACTGAAGCTGGTGCACTACGAGGCGAGCCGCGTTCAATTACCGCCCGAACTGGTGCTTGCCGTCATCGAGGTCGAAAGCAATTTCGACCGCTGGGCGATCTCCGTCGCCGGCGCGCAGGGCCTGATGCAGGTGATGCCGTTCTGGCTGGAAGAGCTCGGCAGGCCGCAGGACAGCCTCCATCACATCGAAACCAATCTGCGCTTCGGCTGCACCATCCTGCGCCACTATCTCGATATCGAGAAAGGCGATCTCAAGCGCGCCCTGGGACGCTACAACGGCAGCCTGGGAAGAATGGAATATCCCAACCGCGTGCTCGATGCGCTGCGCGCGCGTTGGTACAGACAATGAAAAACGGGGAGTTTTTCTCGCCGAGCGAAAACTCCTCACTCCCCTGAACCCCTGAATACCCTTCTCATTCTTATCTCACTCTTACACCGATCTGGCGCACTTAGTCATTCAGAGTAATTGACGTGGGGCCGGAGTTTATGTTTACTCACTCCACCCGCCCCATAACGCAGCATCAGAATTGCAGGCGGGATGCAAGCCAGCCGTATCCGCGCAAGGGAAAGCTGCCTATGCTTTTCAGCTTGTTCCGGCGCGTCCATATCGAGAAGTTCGCCTAAAACGACTTTTTCCGGAGGACGCTATGCTGAACAAAGACTGCTCTCGATTACTTGGTATCACGCTCGCAGCAGCGATAAGCTGGATCTCACCATCAGTTGCCATCGCTGATCCCCCTGATGTCTGTCCGACCGGATGCTCCTTCACCGGCATCCAGGCGGCCCTGAACGCCGCCAGCTTCGGTGCGACCGTGACCGTCGGGCCGGGCACTTATCATGAGAACATCACCATCATCGACGAGAAGAGCCTGGTGAGCACCGCTGGCGCCGCCAGCACGGTGATCAACGCCAGCAGCATCGGCCAGCCCGTGGTTTCCCTCGACAAGGGCAATATCGACGGCTTCACCATCACCGGCGGTGCAGGCGGCATCCAGGTCCTCACCGATGAGGAATTCGACATCGATGACTTTTTCACGCACCACATCGCCAACAACATCATCGACGGCAACACTACCACTGGTGGCGGTGGCGGTGTCTGGATTCAAGAATATGCCTATGCCCTGATTCAGGACAACGTGATCTCCGGCAATGAGGCCACCGGTCCCGGCGGTGGTGTCTGGATCGACAGCTATGGCTACGGCGAGATCAAGGATAATGTGATATCCGGCAACGAGACTGGCACCAACGGCGGCGGCATCGCGGTCAGTTTCTATGTAGACGTTGCCGTAATCGAGGGCAATGTGGTCTCCAGCAATCAGGCGGATGCTGGCGGCGGTGTTTTCGCTTCGGGAAGCGCATCGATCACCCTCGTTAGCAATGATATCGAAGACAACGAGGCCTCTTCGAATGGCGGTGGACTCTATATAGACGGCTATCCGCTTGATAATGTTTTTGATTCGAACAAGATAGCTGGCAATTCCGCTGGCGGGCATGGCGGCGGCGTATACATCGCACCATACTCCGTACCGCTGCTGACCAACATGCTGATCGTCAACAACACCGCGCAGGGCAACGGCGGTGGAGTTTATGCCGCGGACCACAGTGGACCCACGATCGTCAACGCCACCATCAGCGACAACACAGGCGGCAATGGCGCAGGTATTTCAACCACCTCGTCGGCCGACCTGGTACTGACGAACTCAATCGTCTGGGGCAATCACTCGGCAGACCTGAGTTCCTCCGGCTATACCGTCACCTACAGCGTGCTGGGCGATACCTATGCCGGTACGGGCAACATCAACGCCAACCCGCTGTTCGTCGACTCGGCCAATGGTGACTACAGCCTGGGCATAGGGTCTCCCGCCATCGATACCGGGCGCGATGCCGTCAGCTATGGCGTCACCAAGGACATCGACGGTATCACCAGGCCACAGGATGGTGATGGCCTGGGCACAGGCACCACCGGCGACGGCTCCGATCATGACATCGGCGCCCATGAATTCGAGCCGCCTCTGGTGAACGCGGACGTCTGTCCGATTGGATGCCCCTTCGCCAGCATCCAAGCCGCACTGAACGCCGCCAGCTTCGGTGCGACCGTGACCGTCGGGCCGGGCACTTACTATGAGAACATCACCATCATCGACGAGAAGAGCCTGGTGAGCACCGCTGGCGCCGCCGGTACGGTGATCAACGCCAGCGGCACCGGCCAGCCCGCGGTTTCTCTCGACAAGGGCAACATCGACGGCTTCACCATCACCGGCGGTGCAGGAGGTATCCAGGCGCTCACCGATGAAGAGTTCGATATCTATGATTTCTTCACCCATCACATCATCAACAACATCATCGATGGCAATTCCACCACCGGGAGCGGCGGCGGTATCTGGGTCCAGGACTATGCCTACGCGCTGATCCAGGACAATGTAATATCAGACAACCAGGCCGATGACGATGGTGGCGGCATCTGGGTCGACGCGTACGGGTACGCAATGATCAAAGATAATACGATCTCTGGCAACGAGGCACTCGGTTACGGCGGCGGTATCTTGGCAAGCTCCGAAGTAACGATCGAAGGCAATGTGATATCCGGCAATCAGGCCGGTTTCGGTGGCGGCATCTCTTCTTTCTCAGGCGTAACCGTCACCATCGCTCACAACGTCCTCGAGGACAACGAGGCCACTTCGAACGGGGGCGGGTTTTATATCAGCGGTTATACCGGCGCACTCAATGTCCATTCCAACAAAGTATCGCGCAACTCCGCGGAGGGACATGGGGGCGGCATACACATCGCAAGCTACGCCGGTATCGTGTTGAAGAACATGCTGATCGTCGACAACACCGCGCAAGGCCACGGCGGCGGCGTCTATGCCTCGAACTACAATGGCGCCACGATCGTCAACGCCACCATCAGCGACAATACGAGCAGCAGCGGCAATGGCGCAGGCATTGCAACGCCCACATACGGTAACGTGACCGTGACGAACTCGATCGTCTGGGGCAATCAACCGGCAGACCTGGGCTCTACCGGTTACACCGTCACCTACAGCGTGTTGGGCGACACTTATGCCGGTACGGGCAACATCAACGCCAATCCGCTGTTCGTCGACTCGGCCAATGGCGACTACAGCCTGGGAACGGGATCGCCCGCCATCGACACCGGGCGCAACGCCTCCGGCTTCGGCGTCACCAGCGATATCGATGGGGTTGCCAGACCGCAAGACGGTGACGGGCTGGGGCAAGGCCTCACTGGAGACGGATCAGACTACGATATCGGCGCCTATGAGTTCCTGCCTTAACGTCAACTCAGCTAGTAACCGTTTGCATTCAGGCAGGGCTCAGACCCTGCCTGTTTTTTTTACTGCTTTGCGAAGCATCCCAAGAAACACCCTTAGCGGTTTCAGCGTCATCGCCACCGGCAACGGCGGCAATTGAAAGCAACGGAGCGGAGAGCTACCGCTCTCCGCTCCCTCTCCAAGCTGTGGCGGCTACTCGTCGGTGACGCAGCCCTGGGAAGCGTCTTTGACGTTCTTGATGTATTTGTACAGCGTTCCGCGCTGCACTTTATAGGGCGGCATGCGCCATTCGGCACGGCGGCGGATAAGCTCCTCATCGCTGACATCGACTGCGAGCAGATTCTCACTGGCGTCGATGGTGATGAAGTCACCGTCGCGGATCAGCGCAATGGGGCCGCCTTCCTGCGCCTCGGGTACCACGTGACCGATGATGAAACCGTGCGAACCGCCGGAGAAGCGGCCGTCGGTGATCAGCGCGACGTCCTTGCCGAGTCCGGCGCCCATGATCGCTGACGTCGGGGTGAGCATCTCCGGCATGCCGGGGCCGCCCTTGGGGCCTTCATAGCGGATCACTACCACGTCGCCCTTGCCGATGCGGCCCTGCTCCAGCGCGGCAAGCATGTCTTCCTCGCCGTCGAACACCTTCGCCGGCCCGGCGAAGCGCAGGCCTTCCTTGCCGGTGATCTTGGCCACCGCGCCGCCGGGGGCGAGGTTGCCGCGCAGGATCTGCAGGTGGCCGCTCGGCTTGATCGGGCGCTCCAGCGGCATGATCACTTCCTGTCCCGGCTTCAGGCCCGGCACATCGCGCAGATTCTCCGCCACGGTCTTGCCGGTGACGGTCAGGCAATCGCCGTTCAGCAGGCCTTTTTCCAGCAGGTACTTCATCACCGCCGGCGTACCGCCGACGTTGTGCAGATCTTCCATCACATACTTGCCGCTCGGCTTGAGATCGGCGATGAAGGGCACACGATCGCTGACTTTCTGGAAATCGTCGATGGTCAGCTCGACGCTGACCGCACGTGCCATCGCGATCAGGTGCAGCACGGCGTTGGTAGAACCGCCGAGGGCGACGACGACGACCATGGCATTCTCGAACGCCGCGCGAGTCATGATGTCGCGCGGCTTGATGTCGCGCTCGAGCAGCAGGCGGATCGCGGCACCGGCACGGCGGCATTCATCGAGCTTGCCCGGATCGACCGCGGGCGTGGACGAGCTGTAGGGCAGTGCCATGCCCATGGCTTCGATGGCCGACGCCATGGTATTGGCCGTGTACATGCCGCCGCAGGCACCCGGCCCGGGACAGGTATGGCGGACCACGTCCGCGCGCGTCGGCTCATCGATCTTGCCGGCGATGAATTCACCGTAGCTCTGGAAAGCCGAGACGATGTCGAGCGGACGCCCGTCCTGCAGATGCCCCGGCTTGGTGGTACCGCCGAAGATCATCAGCGCCGGACGGTTGAGCCGGCCCATGGCGATGAGGCAGCCCGGCATGTTCTTGTCGCAGCCGGGAATGGAAATATTGGCGTCATACCACTGCGCACCCATCACCGTTTCGATGGAATCGGCGATGATGTCGCGCGACTGCAGCGAGTAGCTCATACCCGCGGTGCCCATGGAAATGCCGTCGCTGACGCCGATGGTGTTGAAGCGCAGACCGACCATCTCCGCGGCCTGGACGCCTTCCTTGACCACGGCGGCGAGGTCGTTGAGATGCATATTGCAGGTGTTGCCCTCGTACCACACGCTGGCGATGCCGATCTGGGGCCGATCCATGTCGGCCTCGCTCAGGCCGACGCCGTAAAGCATCGCCTGGGATGCGCCCTGGGATTTGCGCTGGGTGATACGACTACTGATTTTGTTGAGCTTTCCGGACATCTCGTTCTCCAAAATAAAACGGAGTCAGCGCGGGATTCTCCTGTCGCGGGCAGTCGTGAGGAACGACGCCGGAGAAAATCCCTCGCTGACCCCGATTTTTTCTATAATACCCGCTGTCTATGACCAAAGTCGAAAAGAAACTCCTGCATTACCTGGGCAAGGCCGTCGCGGATTACGACATGATCCGGCCCGACGACCGCATCCTGGTATGCCTGTCGGGCGGCAAGGATTCCTATACCCTGCTGCGTATGCTGCTGAAGCTGCGCCTGCGCGCGCGCGGACGCGGGCGCTTCCATCTGCATGCCTATACCCTCGACCAGGCGCAGCCCGGCTGGGACGACAGCGGTCTGCGCCAGTGGCTGGAAACGCAGGACGTACCCTATACCATCGAACGCCGCAACACCTACGCGGTGGTCATGGACAAGATCCCCGAGGGCAAGACCTATTGCTCGCTGTGTTCACGCCTGCGCCGCGGCAACATCTACCGTTTCGCCGCCGAACACGGCTTCAACAAGATCGCGCTCGGCCATCATCGCGACGACCTGATCGAAAGCCTGCTGATGTCCATGCTCTACAGCGGCGAGATCCGCTCCATGCCGCCCAAGCTGCTCACCGACAGCAAGCGCCACATCGTGATCCGTCCGCTCGCCTACTGCCAGGAGCAGGACATCATCGAATACGCTACCGAACAAGGCTTCCCCATCATCCCGTGCAATCTGTGCGGCTCGCAGGAAAACATGACGCGCCGGCGCGTGAAGCAGCTCATCCGCACGCTGGCCGATGAAAACCCCAAGGTACCGAGCAATCTGCTCAGCGCGCTCGGCAAGGTGCAGCTGAGCCAGCTCATGGACCGCGAACGCTGGGATTTCAGGGCACTCGACGACGAGCTGGCCGAAGCAGCCGACATCGCGCCGGAAGACGACGCCCCCGCACTCATACGCAGCGCCTGAGCCCGGCGCGCACGGCATGGCCCGTCCGGACAACGAGCCAGGGCTTCATGAACGCATGACACAAGACGGCAGTTCCATTCGAAGCCCAGATCGAACCCTGGATCAGGTCACGGGCGGGATCACCCATCAGCGCTGGCTGCTCTTCGCCCTCGCCTTCAGCGAAGGCGCCGCAGTCATGATCACCGAACTGACCGCGGCGAAGATGCTGGCGCCGCTCTATGGCAGCTCCCTTTACGTCTGGGGGGCGGTCATCGGTGTCACGCTGCTCAGTCTCACCGCGGGCTATTATCTGGGCGGCCTGCTGTCCCGCCGACCGCGCCGGCGGGAGATACTCTATTGGTGCCTGCTGACCGCCGCGCTGCTGATCATGGCCATGCCGGGCTTTGCCCATTACCTCATGGAGTCACTGGCGGACGAGTTGCGGCCCATTCCAGCAATCCTGCTACAGACCTTGCTCTACATGTCGCCGCCCTTGCTGCTGCTCGGCACCTGTCCACCGCTGATCATCGCACTCTTGGCGCGGCAAGCCGCCGATGCCGGGCGCATGGCGGGCACGGTGTTTGCCATCTCGACCGTCGGCGGCATTCTCGCGACCTTTGCCGGTGGCTTCTACCTCATTCCTGAATTCGGCCTGTCGCGTACAGCGGCGGGAACGGGCCTGGCACTGGCCGTGCTGCCGCTGCTGCTGCTCCTCGGCGCACGCCATTACGCCGCCCTGGCGTATCCGGCGCTCGCTTTGCTGTTGTTGACGCCGGATGCACCGCCGCCCCTGCAAACGCGCGCCGCGATCGTGTACCAGTCGGAGGGACTGCTGGGCCAGGTCAAGGTCGTCGACATGCCGCGCGCCGGTGCCGGTCCGGCGATACCGGCGGGGACCGACCGCGTTCTGTTCGTCAATCGCATGGGGCAGACCTGGATCGATCGCGACAGTGGACGTTCGCAGTGGGGCTACGTCAACTACCTGATCTCGATCGGCAGCCTGTTGCCGGAAGGATCACGCGTCCTGATGCTTGGCCTCGGCGGCGGCGTCATCGCTCGTCAGCTGCAGGAACTCGGACACGTGGTCGACAGCGTCGAACTCGATGCCCGCATCGCCGAGGTGGCGGTGCGCTATTTCGGCCTGCATCCCAATGGGGAGCTGATCATCGACGATGGTCGACATTACATCCGCAGCACGCAGCAACGCTACGATCTGGTCATCCTCGACGTGTATCAGGCCGACATCCCTCCGGGACATCTGCTGAATTTCGAGGCCTTCTCCCAGTTGCAAGCGCTGTTGAATCCAGGCGGTTTCTTCGTCATCAACTATCCGGGTTTTCTCACCGGATCGATCGGCTATGGGGGCCGCTCGATCTACCGGACACTGCTCGAAGCCGGCTATGAAGTTCACATCCTGCCGACCGCCAAGGATGAACATAGCGGCAACAATCTCTACATCGCCGCACCCAAACCAGGGCGGATCGATTTCAGCCGGCCGCGCATGCCGCTGTTCGGCAACGGCGCGCCCATCCCGCTGACGACGCTATTCCTCGACCCGGCGCGGATCGATCTGCAAGACGCCATGGTGCTGCGCGACAATCGCCCGGTGCTCGAAAAACTCAGTCTGGAAGCGGCGGCAAGCTGGCGGGAAGGCTATTACAGGCATTTCACCAAGCCGTTCCTCGACCTGGGCATTCCACTGTTCGAATGACCGCCGGCAATTAAGTGCCGGCTCGGATCAACCGGTGGAATCGCGCACGGACCGCGCGGTGACGCCCTGCATGGCGCTGATACCGCCGAAATACAGCAGAGGAAAAAACGCGAGCAGCGCGGCGGTGGCAAGCAGCGTCTGCCGCAGTCCGATCTCCGGAATGGTGTAAAACGCCGTCAATGCGGTAGCCAGGATGCCACCGAGCGTGGAGATCGCATACACCTTGCCCGCAACATGACCGGCTGCATCTTCCTCGCTACTGGCCAGGCGGATGATCAGCGGTGAAACCATACCGAAGCACACCAGCGGCGGAAACAGGAAAGCCAGGCAGGAAATGGTAATGCCGGCACGAATCTCCAGCGCGAGTGTCGCCTCCATGATCGCCGGCGCACTCCACGGCATCAGCGCCACCAGCAGTGCGGCAATCAGCACAATGGCATACAGCGCGGTCAGCGTGGGAGAGCGTCTCGACACCGCCCCGCCGAGGAAATAGCCTGTGGCGAGCCCGCCCAGCGTCAAGCCCAGCACCGCGGTCCACACGTACAGCGAATTACCGTAATACGGCGCTACCAGCTTGGCGCCGGCGATCTCGACGGCCATCAGTGCACCGCCTTCGACGAAAGACACCAGATACAGCATGCGCGCAGCGGCGCCGTGAGGCAGCGTGGCCATCAAGGTTTCATCCGCGTTTCACCCGGCCGCGACGATACAAGCCCAGCGCGGCCAGCAGCGCCAACCATACCGAACCACCACCGCCACCGCCGCCACCCGAAGACACAGGCGGACGATCGACGCTGCCGCCATAGAGAAATACGATGCCTTGCCGGTCATCGTCCTGCAAGGCGTCGAGATTGCTCAGCCGCGAATTCATGATGGCAGAGACGGTTTCGCCGGCTTCATCGGGATGCTCGAGGCCGAAGCTGTGACCGAACTCGTGCAACAGGACGCGATAGAAATCCGTAGGACCTCCACCCAGCGGACCGGGTCGATTGGGAGACCAGGTGATGCCCTGATTCAACAGGATATCCGCGTCGACGATCTCCCATTGCCCCGTGGTTCGCTGGTAACGATAGCTGACTACGGTGATCGCCAGCGCCTCATCAAACTGCTCACCGCCGCACGTTATAGTGCGCCAGCTGATCGTGTTCACGCCATCGCTGTTACAAGCGGCGGCTGCCCTGAAACCCTGCCGCAATTGCAGTCTCGTGTTGACCGCGTTCCATGCCGCCATCGTCGCGAGCGCGCTCGCGATATAGTCTCCATCCAGATTGATCGTGAACGACACTTCGGTCTGATTAGCCGCCCAAGTCACCGCCGGACCGCTGGATTGATTCGACTGCGGCAGCGCCGGCGGCGGACCCGCCTGGCCGACATAGGCATAGGCGGCCGCAAGCCCGGGCAGACCACACAACAGGGACGATGCCAGGGCGTATCCGGCAACGCGACGCATCGTGTGGATCATCGGGTTTCGCCCGCGGGCACATCGGCCAGCGTCGCGCGGATCCGCTCGACGAATTCGTCGAGCGTGGGCGCAGAGCGCAGCGCTACGCCGGCCGCGAAACCCGGACCGGACTGCTGATCAAAGCGGTAGACCCGCTGCTCGCCATCGACGGGCCGCACCTGGTAAACGCCCTGGTATGCGCCGACGAAGGGGATGAACTGCTGCAGATGGCCGCGCACGAACAGAACGTAGCGCTGGCCGCTCACCAGCATCGGCATGCCCGGATAAATCTGTGCGTCATCGCCCACCACGCCGCCCGGAATGCGCAGCTGGTAAACCGCCGCCGGCACATCGCCCTTCAGCACGTCGAGATCGACGAGATCGGCATGAGTGTAAATGGTGTGCTCCCCCGCATCCCAGCCACTCCTGGTCTCGCGCACCGTTCCGACCACGACGACCTCGGCCCGGGCCAGCAGCTCATCGAAGTCGAGTGTCTCCACGGTCAAGGCGTGGGCGCCGGGCAGGTAGAGCAGACAAGTCAGCAACAGCGGATATAAGTGTCTGGCAAAGGCGAGCATAGGGTTCGACGAAAGCTATGTAATGGATCGGAGAGCGCGCGGCTGATCGGCATCACTTCAGGGAAAGGCGTACATCACGCCAAGCGTCGCCACATTCACATCGACACTGGCGCGATGCTCCAGATTCACGATCGAGTACTGATACTCCGCTCGCAGGTACCACTCGCGCCAGAACCGCACGTCCATTCCCAAACCGACGATCGGATTGACGCCATCGTCATTGAAACGGTTGACGTCATTGATCGTCGAATCGTAGAGCGTCGTGGTATCCCAGAATAACAGACCACCCTTGGCATACAGTGCGAGGCGCCACACAGGCCAGCGGCCCACGGCCTGCAGATGATAGCCCTGGATGCGCGTGCGCCCCCTCATCGACCCCGCGTTCCAGCGTGAATTGAAGCCGTCGGTCTCGCCCCGGAAAACGGTTTCGCCGACGCGCAGATATCCCGCTTCGACCGAGAGATTGGGATTCCATCGATAGCCGACATAAGGCTGGATCGCCAGCCCCGCCGTATCGATCTCGCCAGTGGAGCGGTCGCTGTCCAGCCAGAATTGAGTGGACAGATCGACATCGCTGACCCCGGCACCGATGCCCGCATACCAACGGCCTTTCTGGCCGCCTTCCTGGCCGAGCGCCGGTCCGGCGCTCAGGCAATACGCGGTCACCACCGTAATCAAAATGCGCTGCGCCTTCATGCCGGCCTGCCGTACGGGAGTCTTGCCATGCGTCTCAAAGCCAGGCCAAGCAGCATCAGTACCAGCATCGGCCAGGAGAGCGCGCCACTGCTGCCGCTGTTGTCGACGATACGACGTTCCAGTGCAACGACATTGTTACCCGGTTCGATATCGGCCTGATCGGCTCGCACCACGACAGCCGTCAGCGTGCTCGAACCGATCGCCCGCGGTCTGGCGCTGACGCTGCGGGTGCTCGTCCCGCCCGCTGCGATGTCACCCACCGTGCACAACAACGCGCCCGGCGGATCGTCGAGGGCAATGCAGCCTGCCGATAGTTGCAGGTCAGCGTTGCTCACGCTCAGCAGCAGCGAGATACTGGTAGCATCACCGCTGCCGATGTTGTCGACGATCACCTCGTAGTTCAAGCTGGCGTTTTGCGGGACCGGCACCGGATCTGCCGAGATCTCTACACGCAGATCCGGCAACTCGGTGTCCGGAACATTCAGATCGATGCGCGCGATGTAGGCATCGAGCGCCCCATTCTGTTCTCCCTGGTATGGCAGCACCAGCGGCATATTCGTCGAGCCACTGGTCCCGGTGACATGCGCAATGCCGGCGGCGGTGACTGCCACACCGGTAAGACGATCCGCGCCGGTACCACCGAGATAGGAGGAGATGAGCCGCGATGGGCTGCCCGCAGCGTACCGCGTCAGGAATCCATCGGTTTCTCCCAAGCGCCGCAGTTGCCATGCTCGCGTCGTCGGGAAATCGTTCGAACTGGTTTCTCCGACCACAATCGGCTGATCCGACGCATCCACCGTGATCGCAAGCCCCTGATCATTGCCTGCGCCGCCAAGATAGGTCGAATGCAGCAGCGCAGCACCGCTCGGCGAAAACTTGCTCATGAATGCATCGAACTCGCCACCGCCGTGCGTACTGCTGTCCGTCACCGGGAAACCGGATTCCACCTGAATACCGCGGCGGGAGCCGGTGATGCCGGTGGCATAAATGTTTCCTTCCGAATCGAGCGCCAGCCCCTGGATGCGGTCCAGGGCGTTACCGCCGAGATAGCTTGCATAATCGAGCGCCGATCCATCCGGCAGAAGGCGCGCGATAAAACCATCGATCGCTCTGCCACCGCCGGCCAGGATCGGTTGATAAGCCTGTCCGGGATCCGGCAGCGGGAAATCGAGAGAGCCGGTGCCGCCACCCGCGATCAAGCGGCCCTCGCCATCAACCGCGAGCGCAAAGATCCCATCCGGCCCGGTGCCGCCCAAATATGTCGCGTAAACCAGCGCGGGATTGTCATCGCCAGTGATCTTGAGCAGAAAACCATCCGCCTGGTGGCAATCCGCCTGCCCCTGATCGAGACAGGTGGTTTCCGAACCCACATTGGCCCTGCGTGCGGCCTGCATCGGCACGAGGCCGCTGCCGGTGACCGGCAGAAACGCATCGGATGTGGTGTTGCCAGCGACATAGATATTCTGCGCCGCATCGATCACGAGCGCTGTGGCGTTATCGAGGCGCTCACCGCCGAGATAACTCGAAAAGGACAACTGGCCATCTGCCTCCAGCCGTGCCACGAAGGCATCGCCTTCGCCGCCGTAGAGCGCACCCGTCACACCCAGGGCTCTGGTCAGAGGAAAAATATCCGAATTCGTCTGACCCACGATGTACGCCCGGCCCGCGGCATCGACCGCAATGGCGCGCGCTACGTCGACTGCATTGCCGCTCAGGTAGGTGAGATAGGACAACTCGCCATCGGGGTTGAATTTCGCCACATAAACATCGGCACCGGTGGAGACGTCACGCGGTGGAACAGGCTGCGAGGGTGGTGTGATATCGACGGAATCCGTGGAGCCGGTGATGTATAGATTTCCGTCGCCATCGAGTGCCAGCGCGAGCGCCTGATCGGTCCCCTGCCCTCCCAGATAGCTGGAATAACGGATCACCGGATCTATGACCAATTCATATGCCGGATTCCATGCGCCGAGAGCAAAACCCACGCTGTCGTCCTCATGCAGCGCGAAAGCCGCCGGCACCTCATGCCGATGACCGTCGATCGACTGATAGGCTATCGGCCGCATCAGACTCAACTCACCATGATCCGCCGACAACTGGAGATCACCGTTTGCTGCGAGCGCGAGCCTATCGATGCCATCGAAGGTGATGCGTATCCGCTCTGGATCGGCGCCTGGGGTGAGATGGAAGTCGTACTGGAGACGGCCGGCATTGTCATGCCAGACAATATCGATGCCGGGATAAACCGCGCGGTATTCCACAGCACGGTAGTGCGGCACATCGAGACGCCACTGAGTGGGTTCGCGGCCGTGATAATAGTGACTGCGGCTCGCCAGCGGTGCGATACCGGCCCCTTGGGCGGTGATATCGGCATCTCGTAAATGCAATGACCAGCGTGATTCCGTGGCTCCAGCGTCAAGCACATGCAGGGCGGCCGGCTCCAGACGCGCAGTCTGATCATAGCCACGGGCGATGAACATAACCGTCGTAGCAGTATTGTCGAGAAGCGCTGGCTCAAAACGCGGCACCGCATCAGAAACGATGATGCCCGCTGCTGCCGCACGCGGCGCCGCCGGTGCTTCCTCACACGCAATGCTGACGATCGACAACAGTCCAAAGCATTGCAGCAGCGCTGGCATCCAGTGAGTGGAAACAGATCGCATACCGGACTCCGTGGACATCGGCTGATACTAGCACAGGGAGGATTTTCCCTAAAAAAAAGGGAGAGGACATAGTCCTCTCCCCCTTTTACTGCTCGCAGATCCCCGGCGTATTAAATCAACTCATACCGGACAAACTGCTATTCGCTTACCACATATCCAGCGCGGCCGTGGTCTGGTCGGTGTAGTCACCGAAGATGGCGCTGACCGCACCACCCGTATCGGCACCGCTGCCGTTCCAGTCCCAAGGACCAAGATTGTCGCCGGTGATGACCGAACGGCCGACTTCACCGGTCAGACGCTCACCGTCTGCACCGATGGAGGCTGCAACACGCTGATAGTTCAAGCCGGTGTCTGCCGTCTGACGGCTCTGGATGTACACATTGGAGTTGTAGTTAACCAGAGACAGTCCCGGCGCGTTGTTCGCATCTTCCAGGTCGATCACGGTGCCGGTGTTCTGGCCCGTACGATAGACAAAGAAGCCGTGAGCGTTGGGATTGCCGGCACCCGGTTCCACGTTGCCCGACCACTGGTCGATCGCCACGCGCTTCGCACCCGTCGCGCCGCCACCGTTGCCGTTCAGGTTACCACCGGCGCCCGTGATCTCACCGACGATGCGGGTCAGCTGATCCATCGCATTACCCGGCTCGTTCTCGTCGATGCGCTGGTCCAGACCGAACAACAGGTCAACGCCGCTGTAGTAGTCCGCACCCAGCATGGTGTGATCC
>CAYLYS010000046.1:0-20706 GCA_964388175.1 uncultured Chromatiales bacterium
CCGATGATGCGCCAGTATCTGCGCATCAAGGCCGAGCACCCCGACCTGCTGCTGTTCTACCGCATGGGAGATTTCTACGAGCTGTTCTACGACGACGCGCGCCGCGCCGCGGGACTGCTCGACATCACGCTGACCGCACGCGGCCATTCCGGCGGCGAACCGATCCCGATGGCCGGCGTACCCTACCATTCGGTGGACAATTATCTTGCGCGGCTGGTGGCGCTCGGCGAGTCGGTGGCCATCTGCGAACAGATCGGCGATCCCGCCACCAGCAAGGGCCCGGTCGAGCGCAAGGTGACGCGCATCGTCACCCCGGGCACGGTGACCGACGAAGCGCTGCTGGAGGAACGCCGCGACAGCCTGCTGGCCGCGCTGCACTGCCAGGGCGATGTCTGCGGGCTCGCCGTACTCGATCTGTCGAGCGGACGTTTCGGCATTCTGGAAGTGCGCGGCCAGCAGGCGCTGCTGGATGAGATCGAGCGCATCCGCCCCGCCGAACTGCTCTACCCGGAGGATTTCACCCTGCCCGCAGCGCTCAGGGAACGGCGCGGACTGTGCCGGCGGCCGCCGTGGCATTTTGATCCGCATCATGCCCAACGCCTGCTCAGCGAACAGTTCGGCACGAGGGATCTGAAGGGTTTCGGCTGCGAACCGTTCCCGCTTGCCGTCGCCGCCGCCGGCTGCCTGCTCGAATACGCACGCGAAACGCAGCGTACCGCACTCCCGCACGTACGCGGTCTGCGTGTCGAGCAGCAGGACGAGGCGATCCTCATCGATGCCAGCAGTCGGCGCAATCTGGAACTGGAAACCAATCTCGCCGGCGGGCGTGATCACACCCTGGCGTGGATCATGGATCGCACCGTGAACCCCATGGGCAGCCGCATGCTGCGGCGCTGGCTCAACCGCCCGCTGCGCGATCACGCCGCGCTGCGCCGGCGTCATCACGCCGTCGCCGCACTGCTCGAATCCGCACGCTACCGCGACATGCGCGAGCGTTTCAAAGGCATCGGCGACGTCGAACGGGCGCTCGCCCGCATCGCGCTGCGTACGGCGCGTCCACGCGATCTGGCGCTGCTGCGCGATGCGCTGGCGGCACTGCCCTCGCTGCGCGAAATCCTGCGCATTTTCGATTCACCGCTGCTGGCCGACATCGACCGGCGCCTCGGCGACTACCCCGAACTGCACGCCCTGCTCGCCGGCGCACTGGTCGAAACGCCGCCCGCGTTGATGCGCGACGGCGGTGTCATCGCGCCGGGCTACGACGCCGAGCTCGACGAGCTGCGCGGCCTGAGCGAGAACGCGGCCGACTATCTACTGGCGCTGGAAAAGCGTGAACGCGAACGCACCGGCATCACCACCCTCAAGGTGAGCTACAACCGCGTACACGGCTATTACATCGAGCTGGGACGCAGCCACGCCGACACCGTACCGGCCGATTACGTGCGCCGTCAGACGCTGAAAGGCGTGGAACGCTACATCACGCCGGAGCTGAAACAGTTCGAGGACCGTGCGCTGTCGGCACGCGAGCGGGCGCTGGCGCGGGAGAAAGTGCTCTACGAGGATCTGCTCGACCGCATCGCGCCGCATCTCGCCGCGCTGCAGACGAGCGCCGAAGCCTGTGCCGAGCTCGACGTGCTGGCCAACCTCGCCGAGCGCGCCGATGCGCTCGACCTCACCGCGCCGACGCTCAGCGACGAGCCGGGCTTGCTGATCGAAGGCGGACGACATCCCGTGATCGAAGCGGTGATGGACGGCCCCTTCGTTGCCAACGACGCCCGCCTCGACCCCGCGCGGCGCCTGCTGATCATCACCGGGCCCAATATGGGTGGCAAATCGACCTATATGCGCCAAACCGCGCTGATTGTCATCCTCGCCGCCATCGGCAGCTTCGTCCCGGCGCAGCGCACGCTCATCGGTCCCATCGACCGCATCTTCACCCGCATCGGCGCCGCCGACGACCTCGCCGGCGGGCGCTCGACGTTCATGGTCGAGATGACCGAAACCGCCAACATCCTGCACAATGCCAGCGCACAGAGTCTGGTGCTGATGGACGAGATCGGCCGCGGCACCAGCACCTTCGACGGCCTGTCGCTGGCATGGGCGTGCGCGGAATACCTCGCCGGCACGCTGCGCTCCTATACGCTGTTCGCTACCCACTACTTCGAACTCACCGCGTTGCCGGAACTGCACGAAGGCATCGTCAACGTGCATCTCGACGCCGCCAGCCACGGTGATTCCATCGTCTTCCTGCATGCGGTGCGTGAAGGGCCGGCCAATCAGAGCTATGGGCTGCAGGTCGCGGCCCTCGCCGGCATACCCGCGACGGTGATCGCCGTCGCCCGACATCGCCTCGCGCTGCTCGAATCCGGCGCGGTCGAAAGCACGCGCACGGCGGCACAACCGCAACTGTCGCTGTTCGACGATGCGCGGGAAACCGATAACCTGGGGCCGCTGAGCGATGCATTGAAAGATATCGATCCGGATGCGCTCAGCCCGCGCGAAGCGCTGCAAGCCCTTTACAAACTCAAGGATTTGACAAAGGGATCGAAAACCTGAGCGGAGCGTCGCCTGCTTGGCGCGATGGCCTGCGAAAGATTACCATAGGGGCCATAATACTTACCGCCCGCCCACGGGCGGAACCCAGATCGAATGGAGGAGACCGATGACCTTTGTGGTGACCGAAGAATGCATCAAGTGCAAATACACCGACTGCGTGGAAGTTTGCCCGGTCGATTGTTTTCATGAAGGGCCCAATTTTCTGGTCATCGATCCCGACGAGTGCATCGATTGCACCCTGTGCGAGCCCGAATGCCCGGCCGAAGCGATCCGTCCGGAAGACGACGTGCCGGAGGATCAGCTGGAATACATCCAGCTCAACGCCGAGCTGGCCAAGATCTGGCCGGTGATCACCGAAAAGAAGGACGCGCCGCCCGATGCCGACGAATGGGCCAAGGTGAAGAACAAGCTGCAGTATCTGGAACGCTGAATCGTTGCATCAAAGGGCCGGACCCCGTCGATGGGGTCCGGCCCTTTTTCTTTCCAGCTCACGCCTCCCACTCCCGCCACCCCTGCAGCAGCGGGAAATACAAGCCGAGCCGGATGGGGCGCGTCTCACGGGCGCGGAACAAGGCGGCATAGCGCTCGAGCTGTTCGCGGTAGCGCACCTGCTCCTGATCGAGAAAAGTCTCGCGGCCGGCACCCTGATGAATGCCGGTCTTGTAATCGATGATCCAGCGCACGCCGTCGGCATCGACGAAGCAACGATCGATCACCACCGCCCGCACCTGTCCCGCTGCCACCCCACTCAGCGCATACTCGCAATGCGCATCGCCGTGTGCGGGATCGAGGATCCAACGTCCGCGCCCATCGCCGAGCGTCATGCGCAGCGCCGTCTGCACGCGCGCCGCGGCATCGGCGATAGCGGCCGCCGGCACACCGAGCATGGCCAGCGCCAGCCGCGCCGCGCGTTCGATGCGCGGCGCATCGAGGCGGGACAAGTCATTGATGCCGGCGCGCGCGCATTGCTGCAGCAAACGGTGCGTCACTGTGCCGACATGGCGCGCGGTCTCGCCGGCCCAGGCGAATTCGATGACATCGGGCGACGCCGATGCACCGGCACTGGACGGCATCCAGGCGACGCGCACCGCGGCTGGCACGGGTGGCGCCTCCCAGCCGCTCGCCAGGCGTCGCAGCGGCACGCGTCGGGCCTGTATCCCCACCGCGGCAACGGCCTGCACCGGCGCCGTCTGCAAGCCGGCCTGTGCCGCGGCAATGAAATCCTGTTCGACCGCCGGCCACAAGCGCGCCAGCAGCGAAGTGGACGGGGGCGGCAAGGGCACGGCTCCTGTATCGTTATTGGCATCGTCCCTGGCATCGTCCTTGGCACCGCCCGTGCTTTCCCGGCAGCCCGTCGCGCCGATCAGATGCAGCCGGCGTCGCGCCCGCGTCGCCGCCACGTAGAGCAGGCGGCCATCCTCCAGGCGCCCCTTTTCGCGATCGAGTTCGCTGATATAGCGATAAATGGCGTCGGTCTCCGTGCCGGTCTCGCGGATCGGCGCCAGCAGGAGATCGCCTTGCGGGCGCTGCAGCCACATCAGCAAGCGCGCATCGGCCGTGCGCGGCCGGCGGCCGAGCCCCGGTACGATCACGGTATCGAACTCCAGGCCCTTGGCCTTGTGGACGGTCATCACCTGCAGGCGCTCGTCGCCCTGCGGGTCGGGGCGTGCGTACAGGCGTTCGATGCGCTCCATCAGCGCACTGCGATCGACGAGATCGCCGCCCTCCCCGATCTCGTCGAGCACCTCGAACAGCACCTGCGCATCGTCGAGGTCGGCGCCTTCGACGCAGGCCGGACCGCCGAGTGCGATCCATACACCCTCGACCCAGGTGCGCAGCGAACGCCGGCGGCGCTCGGAGAGACCACCCTCGATGACCGGGCACAGCCGCGCCAGCCGCCGCTGCCCGTCTTCGCTCAGACGCTGCAGGCGCGCTTCGTCACGCAGCAGATCCCACACCGCCGCGCGCGGCGCATCGCCGACGAGCGTGTGCAGATCGGCGAGCGTGAGTCCGCACCACGGTGCGCGCAGCACGGCGAGCCAGGCGACACGGTCGCCCGGATGCGTCAGAGCGCAGGCGAGCGCGAGCAGATCCTGGATCACCGGACGATGCGACAAGCGCTCGATTTCCATCGCGCGGAAACGCAGCCCGGCCTGTCTGAGCACCGGCACGATCTCGCGCAGATGAGCGCGGCTGCGCACCAAAATGGCGACACTGCCCGGCGCTTCGCCGGCAAAGGCGGTATCGACCAGTTCCCGCACCAGCAGCGCTTCACGTCCGTCGTCGGCGCCGAACAACGCATGCACGCGCACTGCCTCACCGGTGAGCGCGGGGTGATGCGCCCGCGCCGGCGTATACGGCACGGCGCCGCTGGCGAAATCCTCGGCGGCGGGCAGTACCTGCGCAAAGGTATCGTTGACCCAGGCGATGATGCCCGCCTGCGAGCGGTAATTCACGGTCAGGCGTAGCGGCTCCAGTTCCACGCCGCCGATGCCTTCACGGCGCGCGCGCAGATAGAGTCCGACCTCGGCTTCGCGGAAGCGGTATATCGACTGCATCGGATCGCCAACCAGGAACAGCGTCCGGCCGTCGCCGCGCTCCCAGCCCGCCGTCAATCCTTCCAGCAGCCGGTACTGCCCCAGCGCGGTATCCTGGAACTCATCCACCAGAATGTGGCGGATGCGCTGGTCGAGCGCCAGCGCGAGATCGCTCGGACGATCGGCCTCGCCGAGCGCGGTCAGCGCCGCCTGGGAGACCCGGGTAAAATCGACCTCGCCGCGTTCGCGGAAAATGACTTCGAGCAAAGCCGCCGCCACGCGCAGCAGCTCGGCCAGCGCGGTGATCGTTTCCCATTGGCTGTCGTCATAGCCCGCAGGCGGCAGACCGCGCACGGCATGCAGGTGACGCCGGAACGATTCGTGCGGCGCCAGCGCGGCGAGCAGCGCCTGCATGCGCTCCTTCATTTCGCGGCTGCGCTGCGCCGCGGGATCCTTCCCCTTGCCGGCGCTGGGGAAACCGTTGTTCACCGTCAACCGCGCGCGCCATTGGCCGGTATCGGTCAACAGCAGCGCAGCGATCTGCCGCCAGGCGACGCACTGTCCGACATCGACGCCGGGCAAGCGTCCGGCGTCGAGCGCGCCCAGCGCCGCCGCCATATCAGCGCCGTCGGCGCTGCGATTCTCCAGCGCGAAGCGCGCCAGTTCCACCAGCTCCGCCGCGAACTCCGCCGGCAGTGATGCGTGCAGGGCATGCAGCGCCTCGGCGTTGACCTGCGCCAGCGTGCGCTCGAGTGCGGAACGGTCGATGTCCACCGCATGCGACAGCCACTGGTCACGCTGCGCCAGCATGCGCGCGATCAGACCCTCGATGGTGGCGAGGTTGTTGTCGAGATGGCGCATCAGATGCTCGATCGCCGCCGACCATTGCGCGCCGGCTTCGACTTCCGCCAGCGTCTGGCGCGCCGCCTCACGATAAAGCGCGGCGGCGTTCTCGACGACGCCCGCCGGCGCACCGAAGCCGGACAATACCGGCATGCGGCGCGCGAGCGCGGCGCACAGGGCGTCGATGGTCTGGATGCGCAGACGCGACGGGTTGAGGCGCAGCCCCCAGCCGTGATGGCGATCGGCGATGAGTACGGACTGCGCCAGCTGCCAGGTCAAGCGCTCGTGCGCGCTCACCGGCACCGGCTCATTGGCGGCGCGCTCCAGCGCCGCCATGATGCGGTGATGCATTTCGGCCGCGGCCTTGCGCGTGAAAGTGATCGCCAGAATCTCTTCCGGCGCCTGAGCGACCGCCAGCAGCACCAGAAAACGCTGGGTGAGCAGTTCGGTCTTGCCCGCCCCCGCCGGCGCCTGCACGATGAACGAGCGCTGGGGATCGATGGCGCGGGCACGCGCGGCACTGTCGTCGGCGACGTCCGCCGTCATGTCACTTCCCCTTCATCGTCGGCGAATCCGGTCGCATCGTTGATGCGGCACAGCGCGGTCAGACCGCAGTAGGTACAGGTCGAGGGATAGCGCTTGGGATCGACCGCTGCCGCACCGGCGCGGAAATCCGCCGCCAGCTTCTCGATCACCTGTGCCCAGGTACGGCGCTGCGCATCCCAGGAGCCGTCCGCACCGGTATGGACGACATGGGCATGGGCAGTCTGCGCATAGGCGCGCACGTTCCTGTCGCCGGGAGCGATGCCCTCGTTTTCGGCGACACCGACGTAGCCGACTTCACCGGGCTTGAGACAGGCGAACAGAATCGCTTGCAGCTCATCGCCCAGCGTCAGACTGTACAAAGGCAGCTGCGGCTCATCGGGACGTTCGCCGAACCAGTCATCGAGCGATACCGCGCCGGTCTTGTAATCGATGACTGCGCAGCGCCCGTCCGCGAGACGATCGAGACGATCGATCCTGAGCTTCACTTCGAGACCGCCGACCGTGATCAGACGCTGCGTCTCGGTCTGTTCGACGGTGAAAGGCGTGCGCCGGCTTTCGACCGCCAGCCACTCGCGCAATCGGCGCAGCAGGCGCCAGCGCTCGACATCACGGAATTTCCGCGTATACAGCCGTGGCCGCCGGGCGGCGAAACGCTGCAGCGCTTCGTCGACGACGGGTGCGAGCAGCGCCTCCAGCGCCGGCCCATCCAACTCGTGCAGGGCCGCGCTGCCGCCCAGTGCCTGCCAGAGCCGATCGAGCACGTCATGCATCAGCGTGCCGCGTTCGCTGGCAGCCGCGCCGACCGTGGCTTCCGCCAACGGCTTGGCATGCAGCCGCAGTTCGGCGCAGGCGCGGAACGGACAGGCCGCCTGCAACTGGAACAGCTTCGCACCACCCGGCGCTTCCCGCGCCGCGTACGGCGGCGCCGCTGCATCGTCGATCGTTTCCAGGCGCGCGCTGGCCTGCACCTGCTGGTAGTAAAAAGGTGGCGCTTGCGGCGCCGTATTCGCGGTGCCGGATAGATTGCCAGGTAAATTGCCAGGTAAATTACCGGGTAAATTGCTGGATGGATTACCGGAGAGATTCCCGGGCAGATCGCCGAGCAGCGGGCTGATGCGCAGGGCGCGATCGCCATCGAGCAAAGCATGGCTGAAACAGACTTCCGGCGCCGCCCGCTGCAGGCGCTCGGTGATGCGGCGGGCGAGTTCGAGTTCGCGTTCCGCGCTGGCGCGCGGCAATCCGAGGCGGCGCTGGATCGCCGGCGGCAGAAAGGGATTGGGATCGGGCGCCGGCGGCCACACGCCGTCGTGCAGACCGAGCACCCACAGATGATCGAAACGCATGCCGGCGGCTTCGAGCAGGCCCATGATCTGGACTGGCGCTTCTGTTTCCGCGGCGGGCTGAAACACCTGCTCGGCGGACAGGCGGCGCAGCCAGGACAGCGCTTCGCTCAGTCTCATCTCCGCCATGACCTGATCGAGACCGGCCAGGCTGCAGACCAGTTGCCGCCACGCCTCGACCGCCTGGTATTCATCGCTGTCGAGCGCGCGTTCGCCTGGCCATCCCAGCATGTGCAGCAATTGCAGCAGGCGCTCGGCCCAGGCGCCCGGCGGCAATGCAGCGGGCAAGGCGCGTGCGGCTCGCTGCCAGCGCGCCAGGGCGGCAGCCAGCAGCGGACTGGCGTGCGCTCCCTCCTCCGCTGCCATTGCCGCCAGCATGCCCGGTGCCACCACCGCTTCGCCGCGCTCACGCAGGCGCACATCGAGCAGACCGCGCGCGCTCATCTCGCGCTCACCGCCAGTGAAAAACGGCGAACGCAGCAGTGCGCCGGCTTGTGCCAGCGACGGATCGGCGGCCAGCATGTCGAGCGCGGTCAGCGCCGCGTGCACGGGCGGATGATCGGCGAGGGGCAGTCCCAGGGAAACGTTGTACGGTGCCCGCTGCGCGATGTTGCCCGGCAGTATCGTCTGCGGCGACAGCGCATCATCCATGATGCGTCGCACGGCCGCGCGGTGGGCGGCGAGATCGGGCACGACGATGGCAATGCGCACGCCGTCACCACGCTCTTCCAGACGGCGGCGCGCCCATTGCGCCGCCGCGCGGATTTCATCCTGCGCATCGGTGCAGGCATGCAGCACACTCTGTCCCACTGGCGCAGCGTCCGGTGTTTCGATCGTCACCTCCGCGCCCGCTGCCGCCGCTGCCTGCAGCAGCGCGCGCTGCTGCGGCGTGATGTCGTCGAAGCCGGCGCAGTACAAGCGCGTCGGCGGCTTCAATACGCCATCGGCATAGGCGCTGGCGAGCACATCGGGAAGCCTGGCGCCGTCGATCCAGCCGTGCTCACGGCAGCGCGCATCGAAGGCGCGCGACCAGGCGAGGAAGATACGCGCATCGGGCCCCGGCGCGGCCGCCGCCATCACTTCCGGCGACAACGCCCAGGCGTACTGCAGCTGTCGCGCTTCGGCGGCGAGACGCGCGGTGGCGGCGGGGCGCAGCAGCCGCGCACCCGCGGCCGAAGCATCGACGATCTCGCACCACAGGGCGTGTTCCTGCAGCGGATTGAGCAGCGTACCGGGTTCGGGCAAGGTGGAGACGGCGGCGCCGAACAGCAGCGTTTCCCAGTCCCGTCGCAGCCAGGCGCGCCAGGGCAGGATGTCCGGTGTCTCCCAGACGGCGCGTCCCGCCGCCTGTTCGCACCGCGCCCATTCGCCGAGCAGCGCGCGCGCGAGACGATTGTTCGCGGTGACGATGATGGCGCCCGGCTCGATCGCAGCGAGCGCGGGATAGGAGCGCCGTCCGTTCAAGGTACCGCGGCTTGCGCGTCCAGATAAGTGACGAGCTGCGCCGCGGGCACATATCCGGGCAAGCTGCTGCCGTCGGGGAATACCAGGGTGGGCGTACCGCTGACGCCGAAGTCGGCGGCGAGCGCGAGCTGGGCGCGCACCGGATTGTCGCACTGAGTGGCTTTCACCGCTTGGCCGTTCTTGGCGCGCGTCAGCGCGGCGGGACGATCCTCCGCGCACCACACCGACACCATCTTGTCGTAAAGCGGCGTATCGGCGCCGCTGCGCGGGAACGCGAGATAACGCACTTCGATGCCGCGCGCGTTGTACTCGTCGATTTCGGCATGGAGACGGCGGCAGTAAGTGCAGTCCACATCGGTAAACACATGGATCACATACTTGGTCTCACCTTTCGGGGCGAAGACGATGGTATCGCGCACATCGAGCGTCTGCAGCAATCCCACGCGCAGCGTGGCGCGCCGGGTTTCGGTGACGTTTTCGCGCGTGCTCAGATCCAGCAGTTCTCCCTGCAGCACGTAGCGCGCGTCGTCGCTGATGTAGAAGATCTGCGCGCCGTAGCTGACTTCGTGGAAACCGGCGATCGGCGCGGGCCGGATATCGTCCGGCCGTTCATCGGGAATGATCCGGCCCAACGCTTCGGCCAGAACCCCGGGTGTTTCCGCCGATGTCTTTGTCGATATCTTCGCCGGCATCTCCGTCGACATCTCTGGCGACACCTCTGGCGGCGGCTCGGCACAGGCGGAAAGTATCGTGCAGCACAGCACGACGGCCGAAAGCGAAACGAACGGTTTGATCATGACAGGATCCACACTGAATATTTATCGAAACTGTGCACCTATCATAGCAGAGGCGGCAACGCGGCGACCGGACCGGCGTCACCCTCGCGGATGATGGCGTGCGTGCAGTTCCTTGAGACGCTCGCGCGCGACGTGGGTATAAATCTGTGTGGTCGAAAGATCGGCGTGGCCGAGCAGCATCTGCAGGCTGCGCAGATCGGCGCCGTGATCGAGCAGATGGGTAGCGAAGGCGTGGCGCAGGGTATGCGGCGACAGCGGCTTGTCGATGCCCGCCCGCAAGGCATAGCGCTTGATCAGATACCAGAACGCCTGGCGCGTCATCGCCGTGCCGCGGGCGGTGACGAAGGCCGCCTCCGCACTGCGCCCGGCGAGCAGCGCCGGCCGCGATTCATGCAGATAGGCTTCCAGCCAGCGCAGCGCCTCCTCACCGAGCGGCACCAGGCGATCCTTGCCGCCCTTGCCCAGCACACGCACCACGCCCTGGCGGGCGTTGATCCGCCCCAGCGGCAGATTCACCAGCTCCGACACGCGCAGGCCGGCGGCATAGAGGATTTCGAGCATGGCGCGATCCCGCAGACCAGCCGCAGCGTGCACATCCGGCACCGCGAGCAGCGCTTCGACTTCGTTTTCGGTCAGGGAGGCAGGCAGGGGACGGCCGAGGCGCGGCGACGGCAGCCGCGCGCTGGGATCGGTGCCGCGTGCGCCGGTATGGACCAGATGGCGGTAGAAGCGCCGCAGCGTGGACACCAGGCGCGCGGCACTGCGCGGACGCGTTCCGCTCTGCAGGCGGTGGGCGAGATATTCGTGCAGATCCCCCGCCTCCGCCTGCTCCAGCGCGAGACCACGCGGTGCCAGCCAGCGGCCGAAGCCGAGCAGATCGGTGCGATAGGCGTCGAGCGTGGCGCGGCTCAGACCGCGCTCCGTCCACAGTGCGTCGAGAAAGCGCTCGATCACGCTCTGCTGCGCGCCATCGGCGCGCTCAGAGGCGGTCGAGTCGTTCCTTGTCCCCGGGCGAGGCTTGATGATTGATTCCCATCACAATGTCGGCGAGTTCCCGCTCGGCGGGCGCAGCCGTCTCGTCACTCGTCAGCGTGCGCAGCTTTTCGCGGTCGGCGCCGCCGACCTGATGATTCATCTTCAGCAGCACATTGGCGATGGTGCGCTCGCCGGGCGTGGCCGTATCCGCGCCGGCGATGCCGCTCAGCACTTTCTGATCGGCGGCCGAAGGACGGTGATCCAGATTCTTGACTATCTGCGCCATCTCTTTGATGGCATTGGAATCCTGCTGGGCAAGCAGGGCTGGCGGCAGCAGCATTGCCAGCACGGGGAGCAGCACGAGAAGCAATCGTCCGTTCATGGTCTCCTCCTATGGGTCTGGGCAGCCGGCGTTGGCGCCGGCTGCCTAGTCATATAACGATCGAGGGACGATTACAAGTCCGGAACGCACCGCACACGCGGCGGCCGGAAAGCAGCGGAGGCTCAGAGCTTCTCGCGGATTCTCGCCGCCTTGCCGCGCAGTTCGCGCAGGTGGTACAGCTTGGCGCGGCGAACGGCGCCGCGGCGCTTCACCTCGATGCTGTGAATGAGCGGGCTGTAGGTCTGGAACACGCGCTCGACGCCCTCGCCATGGGAGATCTTGCGGACGGTGAAAGCCGAATTCAGACCGCGGTTGCGCTTGGCGATGACCACGCCGGCGAAGGCCTGCAGACGCTCGCGCTGACCTTCCTTGACCTTGACCTTGACTTCGATGGTATCGCCGGTGCCGAACTCGGGAACCTCGCGCGCCATCTGCTCGGCTTCGAGCTGGCTGATGATATTGCTCATCTCTAGACTTCTCCTCGGAATGAATCCTGTACTCTGTTCTGCGTTTTCAGCCGTCATGGACCTTGTCCAGCAAATCCGGCCGCTTGCGCATCGTCCGTTTCAATGCTTCCTGCCGGCGCCAGCGCTCGATCTCGCGATGATTGCCGCTCAGCAGTACATCCGGCACCTTCAGGCCGTCGATCTCCTGCGGCCGCGTATAGTGCGGATGATCGAGCAGACCCGCCACGAACGAATCCTGCTGCGCCGACTCTTCGTCACCGAGCACGCCGGGCAGCAGCCGCGCCACCGCATCGATGACCACCGCCGCCGCCAGTTCGCCACCGCTGAGCACGTAATCGCCGATCGACAGCTCTTCGTCGATCTCGGTTTCGAGCACGCGCTCGTCGATGCCTTCGTAGCGCCCCGCCACCAGTAGCAGCCCCTGACCGCAAGCCGCGAGTTCACGGGCGTAATCGTGATCGAAGCGGCGTCCCTGCGGCGACAGATAGATCGCCCGGCACGGCCCCGCTGCCACTTTCGCCGCGCGGATCGCATCACGCAGCGGCTGCACCATCATCACCATGCCGGGACCACCGCCGTAGGGCCGGTCGTCCACGGTGCGATGCACGTCATGCGTGTAATCGCGCGGATTCCAGGTTCCCAGCGTCAGCACATCGCCCTGCAGGGCGCGGCTGACCACACCCCAGCCGGTCAGCGCCGCGATCATCTGCGGGAACAGCGTCACCACCTCGATGCGCATGATCTCGCCAGTCCCAGTTCCGGCCTCAGTAATCCGGCTGCCAGTCCACCGTGATTCGTCCTGCCGCGAGATCGACCTCGTCGACATAATATCCCGGCACGAACGGGATCAGATATTCCTGCTCGCCCCTGATCACCAGCACGTCCTGCGCGCCATTGTCGATCAGATGATCGACCCGGCCGAAGTCGTAGCCCTCGCGATTGACGACGCGGGCGCCGATCAGGTCCGCCCAGTAATAACTACCCTCGCCCGGCGCCTGCAACTGGGCGCGATCGACGGCGATTTCCGCGCCGACCAGCCGCCGTGCCGATTCAGGATCGTCGTAACCTTCCAGTCGCACGACCAAGCCCTTGCCATGCGGTCGACCCTCACGCACGGTCAGCACCTGCCAGGCGCCATCCAGCCACAACCACCACGGGCTGTACTGCAATATGTTTTCCGGCGGGCTGGCATGGGAGTGGACTTTCAGCCATCCCTTCACGCCATAGGGCGCACCGAGGCGCCCCATGGTCAACAGCTTACGCTCGCCCTGCCCGCTCATCCCGCCGCTCCCGAATCCGATCTGTATGGGATCCGATCCGGATCTGCTTCCGATCTGCTCCGGCGGCCGCGGCACGCCGGTATCGATAGCCGCTTCAGGCGGCCTTGGCGTTCTGCTTCACCAGCTGCGCGACCCGCTCGGAGGTATTCGCGCCCTGGGACAGCCAGTAGTTCAGGCGTTCCGTATCCAGGCTGAGCTTGGTTTCGTGCGCTGCGGCGAGCGGATTGAAATAACCGAGACGCTCGATGAAACGCCCATCGCGGGGAGAACGGCTGTCCGCCACAACCACATGATAGAACGGCCGTTTCTTGGCCCCTCCCCGGGTGAGACGTATCGTTACCATAAGATCCTGTCCTTCACTTTGACTCGTTGACCGAACGCCGGACCTTGTCCCGGACCGGCGGAAAAGGCGTTATTCTACTTGAATTTTTCCAAAAGTGAAGCAAGTCTTGCAGCGGCGCCCGGCCACGGCGGACCCTGCCCGGCGGCAAAACGGCTTCGGAAATTTCACTGTGGATTCAGCGGAATAGAAGCCACGCTCAGAATGGCAGACGGCCCTTGAGACCGCGCAGCATTTTCTGCATGCCGCCCTTGGACATCTGCTTCATCATTTTCTGCATCTGCTGGAACTGTTTGAGCATGCGGTTGAGGTCCTGGACCTGCACACCGGCCCCGGCGGCGATGCGGCGCTTGCGCGAACTCCTGATGATATCGGGAAAGCGGCGCTCCTGAGCCGTCATGGAGTTGATCATCGCCTCCATGCGCACGAACTGACGGTCGTCGATCTGGCTGCGCGCCGTCTGCGGCAACGCCGACATGCCCGGCAGCTTGTCGAGCAATCCGGCGACGCCGCCCATGCTGCGCATCTGCTGCAGCTGATCGCGGAAATCCTGCAGATCGAAACCCTTGCCCTTCTTCAGCTTCTGCGCCAGCTGCTCGGCCTTGCCGCGGTCGACCTTGCGTTCGGCCTCCTCGATCAGGCTGAGCATGTCGCCCATGCCGAGAATGCGCGAGGCGATGCGGTCGGGGTGGAACACTTCGAGCGCGGCGCTCTTCTCCCCGACGCCGAGGAACT
Organism: uncultured Chromatiales bacterium; assembly: GCA_964388175.1. Taxonomy (GTDB): domain Bacteria; phylum Pseudomonadota; class Gammaproteobacteria; order SZUA-140; family SZUA-140; genus JAITWN01. The sequence goes on from CAYLYS010000046.1 coordinate 14,263, forward strand.
TGATCGGCTTGCCGGTGACGTGGCGCAGCGACAGCGCGGCGCCGCCGCGCGCGTCGCCGTCGATCTTGGTCAGCACCAGGCCGGTCAGCGGCAGCGCCTGATGGAACGCGGCTGCGGTATTGACCGCATCCTGTCCGGTCATGCTGTCGACCACGAACAGCGTTTCCACCGGCTGCAGCACGGCGTGCAGGCGGCGGATCTCATCCATCATCTCCGCATCGACATGCAGGCGTCCGGCGGTATCGACGATGACGACGTCGATGAAGTGCGTGCGCGCATGCGCGAGCGCGCGCGTGGCGATGTCCTCGGGACGATCGCTGCTCGCGCTGGGGAAGAATTCGACGCCGGTTTCCGCGGCCAGCACTTCCAGCTGCTGGATGGCGGCCGGGCGATAGACGTCGGCGCTGACGACCAGCACCGACTTTTTGGCGCGCTCGCGCAGCCAGCGCGACAGCTTGCCGACCGTGGTGGTCTTGCCGGAACCCTGCAGTCCCGCCATCAGGATCACCGCCGGCGGCGCGACGCTAAGGTTCAGCCCTTCCGACTGCTCGCCCATCATGGTGATGAGCTCGTCGCGCACCACCCTGACCAGCGCCTGCCCCGGCGTCATGCTCGCCATCACTTCCTGGCCGACCGCGCGCGTGCGCACGTGCTCGATGAACTCGCGCACCACCGGCAGCGCGACGTCGGCCTCGAGCAGCGCCATGCGCACTTCGCGCAGCGCATCCTTGATATTGTCGTCCGTCAGGCGGGCCTGTCCGCGCACGCTCTGCAGCACGCGCCCGAGGCGTTCAGTGAGGTTTTCGAACATTGGACAATCCGACCGAAATCGATGACACAGAAGATGGCGTCATCATACACGAGGGCGATGACGGAAGGTATCGAAGGGGGAAGTGCCGGCCACCTCGTGGCTGCGGCGTGGCGTCCCGACCAGCGTGCGGGCGCCGAATCGGATTCCCGGATCAGATTTTCCCGGGCCAGATTTCCCGATCAGATTTCGAGGATCATGCCGCCGCCCAGCCGCCTGAGATCGCGGCCGGCGATGCGCTCCCGGCACTGCTCGAAAATCAGATCTTCGTCGCCGGGCTTGTTGTGGGTGAGATAGACCTGCGGATGATGCCGCAGCTTGCCCAGATCCTCCGCCAGCAGCGAGGGACAGTAATGCTTGGACTGCAGGGAGAGTTCGCGGAAGCGTTCGGCGAAAGCGACCTCGACCAGCAGCAGATCGAGCCGTTCCCCCGCATTGAGCGCATTCCAGAACGTGTCGTTGCTGGTGGTGTCACCGCTGAACGCCATCACGCCGCTCGCTCCGCTGATGCGGTAGCCGACCGTCGGCACGATGTGGTTGACGGGAATCATCTCGAAGCCGCGGCCGCCGATCTCGACCACCTCTCCCGGACGATGCACCTGATAGCGCATCACCGGCGCTTCCTGCGACGGCAGGCAGGCGAAGTCCGGCCAGATCGCCCAGTTGAAGATGTGGCGTTTCAGTATTTCGATAGTCGCTTCCTGGCCGTGAATGACCAGCGGCTCGCCGATGTGCGGGAACAGACTATCGATCATCAGCGGCAGGCAGGCAATGTGATCGAGATGGGTATGGGTGAGGAAAACATGCCGGATGCGCTTCATTTCCTCGATGCTGAGCTCACCCACGCCGGTGCCACTGTCGATGAGCACGTCGTCATCGATGAGGAGCGAAGTGGTACGCAGCTCGCCGCCGATGCCCCCGCTGCATCCCAGTGCCCTTAATCTCATTTCCGTATCCGTAAACGTGCATGGTCGGCCCCGAATAGGCCGTGGTGGTTGATCATCCGGCGGCCCGGCCGCCCAGTTCGTTTTGACCGAGAAGCAAAAAACCGCTACATTCGTTCTTGAAGTGAGAGGCATTCGCTCATGCGTATTCCCCGTACCATGGGCACGACTCACGCAGACAGTATCGGCCTTTCACAGAACTTCTCCAGCGTTCAGGGACGTACATTCGCCGTGGCTCCGTCACCGTTTACCTCAATCGAAGTACGGCAATTTTCCCGCACCGGCCACCCATGCATACGCTCATTCTGACCCTGATCGCCGTACCGCTTTATTGCAGCGCAGGCATCCTGCTCGCACTGCGTCTGACCGGCCGGATACCGGTCGCCCGCTTCAGCAATCTGCGCATACTTTCCCTGGCGCTGCTGGCCATGGCGCTGCATCTGGGCGTGCTGTACCAGCACATGCTGACGCCGGTCGGCATCAACTTCAGCTTCTTCAACGCCATTTCGCTGATGACCTGGCTGTTGGCGCTGTTGCTGCTGGTATTGAGCGCGGTGCATTACCCCATAGAGAATCTGGGGATTGCGGTGCTGCCGATGGCGGCGCTCGGCCTGGCGCTGGAAGAGGTCTTCCCCTCCGAACGCCTGCTCGATCTCGGCAGCAATATGCTGGATATCCACATCATCCTTTCCGTGGGCGCCTATACCTTTCTCTCGCTGGCCGCATTGCAGGCGATCCTGCTCGCCATCCAGGACAAGCATCTGCGCGAAAAGCATCCCGGCGGCTTCATCCGTGCGCTCCCCCCCCTGCAGCACATGGAGCGTCTTCTGTTCCAGCTGATCGCCACCGGCTTCGTGCTGCAGAGCCTGTCGCTGGCATCCGGGTTTCCCTTCCTCAACGACATGTTCGGCCAGCACATGGTGCACAAGACCTTCTTCTCCGTCGCCGCCTGGCTGGTATTCGCCGTGCTGCTGTGGGGACGCTGGCGCTTCGGCTGGCGCGGACGCACCGCCATCCGCTGGACACTGACCGGATTCCTCTTCCTGCTGCTGGCCTATGTCGGCAGCCGCCTGGTGCTGGAACTGCTGATCGAAGGAAGAAGCGCGCCCTGAAAATCCGGCGGGAAGCCGAGCGGCGACCCTGCCACCCTCATCCGCTCACGATCAGCCCGCTTACGATCAGTAAGAGAAACCGAGCGCGATCCCGAATACATCCATATCGCTCTCGGGCTGCCATACCGACAGATCACCCGCCGCCCGCACCGGCGAACGCTTGAAACGATAGCTGTCGTAGGAAATCCGCAGATAAGTGCCAAACGGCGCACCATCGTCCGCTGGACGCAGTGAAAGGCGGTAAGCAAGAAACAGCGATGGGTCACGCCCGGGCGCGAGCGTGACCGGCGTCCCGGCGACGGTCACTCGTTCACGGGTGGAAAGCGGCAGATGAACGCCGGCGCTCAAATAACCCGGCATCGGTCCGCCGGCGTGAGCGGCGCCGATACCGAAGCGCGCATAAACGATACGGTAATCCTCGACCAGACCCGAGACCGCGGCACCGGCCGCGTTGCGGCTGGAGCGGATGTCACGCTCCCAGCGATCCAGTCCGACCGCCGCGGCGACATCGAAAAACCGCACCGCGGTTGCCGGCTCGAAGCGATAACCGCCCATCGCCTCCAGACGATAGCCGCCATACGCCGTTTCCGATGCGACGAAACGGCCACCGCTGTCCTGCCCGTCGTAATCGACGACACCGGTCGTGCCGCGCAGCGTGAGCGCGAACAGCACGCCCTCTTCCCGGCGCATCAGATTGTGCAGGGAAACGGCCGCGCCGTAACGCGGTCCCTGCTCAGTGAGCAGACGCCGGCCGTCATCACCGAACTCCCGCCAGTGAAAATGCTCGGCGCCCAGTTCCAGCGCCAGACGCAGTGGCGGCGGCGCGACCGGAAGAACGTCGGCCCGCAACGGCGAACACAGGCTCGACAGCGCGAACACCAGCCCGGCGGCGGACAGAACGTTCGCGCCGGCGCCTGTCATCTACCTCAGCCCGAGCACATCCTGCATATCGAACAGGCCGCTGCGATGCTGCATCAGCCACGCCGCCGCCCGCATGGCGCCGCTGGCGAAAGTCATGCGACTGGAAGCGATGTGCATGATTTCGACCCGCTCGCCCTGACTGGCGAACATGACGCGGTGCTCGCCGACGATGTCGCCGGCACGTATGGTTTCGAAGCCGATCGTGCGCCGGTCTCGCGCACCGGTGCGACCTTCGCGCCCGTAGACCGCGCATTCGCCGAGATCGCGCCCGAGTGCGGCGGCCACGACTTCGCCCATGCGCAGCGCGGTCCCCGAAGGCGCATCGATCTTGTCACGGTGATGCGCCTCGATGATCTCGACATCGGCGCTGTCGCCCAGCACCTGCGCCGCGATATCGAGCAGCTTGAAGCACAGATTCACCCCGACGCTCATGTTCGGCGCCATGACGATAGCGATGTCGCGCGCCGCCTCGACGATCAGTTCGCGCTGCTCGGGGCTGAAACCGGTGGTACCGATGACCAGGCGGCGGCCGGCGCTGCGACAGGCCGCCAGATGCGCCATCGTCGCCTCGGGCACGGTGAAATCGATCAGCACATCGCAGGCGTGCACCGCGGCGGCGATGTCCGCGCCAATCGCCACGCCCAGCGCACCGACGCCGGCGAGCTCACCGGCATCGCGGCCGAGCGCGGGGCTCTGCGCCCGATCCAGTGCCGCGGCCAGCTGCAAGCGTTCGGCGTCCTGCCGGCACGCTTCCACCAGTGTCCGCCCCATGCGTCCGGCTGCGCCGGCGATGCCGATTTTCGTCATTGTTTCACCTGTCGGAACGGCCGAACGAGTTGAGATCCTCGAAGAAACGCTTGACGCCGTCGAACCAGTTGCGGGTACGGGGATTGTGCGCTTCGTTGCGTTCTTCCAGCGACTGTTCGAACGAGCGCAGCAGCTCCTTCTGTTCATCGTTCAGATTCACCGGCGTCTCGACCACGACGCGGCACAGCAGATCGCCCACGCCGCCGCCGTGCACCGGGCGCACGCCCTTGCCGCGCAGGCGGAAAACCTTGCCGGTCTGCGTTCCGCCCGGGATCTTGAGACGCACCCGCCCTTCCAGGCTCGGCGCCTCGATTTCCCCGCCCAGCGTCGCGGTGGTGAAGGCGATCGGCATCTCGCAATGCAGATCGCTGCCTTCGCGGCTGAACAAGGGATGCGGACGGACGCGGATCTGCACATACAGATCGCCCGGCACGCCGCCCTTTTCGCCGGATTCACCCTCGCCGGCCAGGCGGATGCGATCGCCGCTATCGACGCCAGCGGGAATCTTCACCGACAGCGTCTTGATTTCCTGCACGCGGCCATGGCCGTGGCAGGTCGGGCAGGCTTCGCTGATGGTCGTGCCGCGCCCCTTGCAGCGCGGACAGGCCTGCTGGATGGAGAAGAAGCCCTGCTGCATGCGCACCTGCCCCTGCCCATTGCAGGTAGTACAGGTAACCGGCGTCGTGCCCGGCTTGGCGCCGCTGCCCTCGCAGGTCGTGCATGCGACCTGCGAGGGCACACGGATCTTGACCGTGGTGCCGCGAACCGCTTCTTCCAGACTCAATTCCAGATCGTAACGCAGATCGGCGCCGCGGTAGGGCGCGGAACGCCCGCCGCGACCGCCGCCGAAGATATCGCCGAAGACATCGTCGAAGATGTCGCTGAAGTTGGAGCCGCGAAAACCGTGTCCGCCCGCGCCAGCGGAGGGATCGACCCCGGCATGGCCGAACTGATCGTAGGCGGCGCGCTTGTGGGGGTCGGACAGGATGTCGTAGGCTTCCTTCGCCTCCTTGAACTTGTCCTCCGCCGTCTTGTCGTCCGGATTACGGTCAGGATGGTATTTCATCGCCAGACGGCGATAGGCCTTCTTGATTTCGGCATCGCTCGCATTGCGCGGCACCGAAAGCAGCTCATAGTAATCCTGCTTTGCCATCCCCAAAACCTTTGCGCTGTTGCATCAGTCCGGCACCGGCCTGCATTCGCAGCCGTCGGCATCGGACATACGACGGCGCCAACGCGTGCCGGCCTGCGGATCATGCCCACAGGCCGGCACGCATCGGCGCCGCTGGATAAAACCCTGACCCGCTCAGCAGCGGGTGAGCCGAAGGCTCAGGATTTCCCGCTCCCGTCCTTGTTCACTTCTTCGAACTCGGCGTCGACGACGTTGTCCTGCTGCGCCGAGCCCTGGGATCCACCATCGGCCCCACCCTCGCCACCGTTCTGGGCATAGGCGCGCTCGGCGATCTTGGCCGAAGCGTGCGCGAGGGCGTTGGTCTTTTCTTCGATCAGATCCTTGTCATCGCCCTTGATGGCTTCCTGCAGTTCGCTGATCGCCGCCTGCGCCTGCGTGGCTTCGTCCGCCGGCACCTTGTCGCCCAGATCGCGCAGCGATTTGTTGACCGAGTGGATCATATTATCCGCGCGATTGCGCGCATCCACCAACTGATGGAATTTGCGATCTTCCTCGGCATGCGACTCGGCATCGCGCACCATGCGCTGGATCTCATCGTCGCTGAGTCCGCTCGACGCCTTGATGACGATCGATTGCTGCTTGCCGGTCGCCTTGTCCTTGGCCGAAACGTTGAGGATACCGTTGGCGTCGATATCGAAAGTCACCTCGATCTGCGGCATG
>CAYLYS010000047.1:0-20670 GCA_964388175.1 uncultured Chromatiales bacterium
GCCGATCGCTTCACCGCCTGGATGTGTCCGCGTGTCCGGCGCTGCATGGCGTCGCCATGCTCGAGGCATGCGGGCGCGATGCTTACCGACCCTGAATTGATTTCGGATCTGATCCGGAGGATGGAAACATGACGACACTGAGCGGACCCCGGCAGAGGGCGGTATATCGTATGCCGGCGGCACTGTCCTGGCGTGCGCTGCTCGCGCTGACGCTGATCGTGGGCGTGGCGCTCGCCGGCTGCGGCAAGACCAGCTATACCGCCGCCGAACATCTGGAGCGCGCGGCCTCGTACCAGCAGGAGGGTAACCTCAGCGCGGCCATCATCGAGGTCAAGAACGCGCTGCAGCAGGAGCCTTCCAATGCCGAGGCACGTCGTCAGCTCGGACTGCTGCATCTCGAAATCTTCGACGGCACCACTGCCCAGGCCGAACTGAAGCGCGCCGCCGATCTCGGATTCGACCGCGCCGCTCTGCGCCTGCCGCTGATGAAGGCGGCGCTGCTGCTCGGACAGTCGCAGCAGGTGCTCGATGAATCGACCCCGATCGACAGCTTCCCCGCCGATCAGATTGCCGATGTACTGGCCCTGCGCGGTCAGGCGCTGCTGATCACCGGCGATCTGGCCGGCGCGCGCAAAGAACTCGACGCCGCGTTCGCGCGCGACCGCGATCATGCCGAGACGCTGTATGGTCTGGCCTGGAGCGAGCTCCTGTCCGGACGGCAGAGTGAGGCCAGGGCGCATCTTTCGCGCTTGCTGGCGCTGGATCCCCGCTTCGTCAGAGGGCACGAGCTGCTCGGCGACATCGAGCGTGACGCGGGCAATCTCGGCGCCGCCGAAAGCGCCTATTCGGCGGCGATTGAAGCCGCCCATCAGCCCTTCTCGCCTCGCATCAAGCGCGCGATGACGCGCATCTATCAGGGCGATTTCAAGGCCGCCTCGCAGGATCTGGATACCCTGGCGCGCCAGTACAAGGCGCATCCGGCGCTGAATGTGGCGCGCGGGATGATCGCCTTCGAAGAGCGGCGCTATGCCGATGCGCAGCGCCAGTTCGAGCAGGCGCTGGTCGCGGACGCCAATCACATGCCGTCGATCTACTATCTCGGTGCGTCCCATTTCGGCCAGGGCAATTGGCGTCAGGCCGAGAGCTACCTCGCGCGCTTCACGGCACGCTATCCCGACGTCAAGGAAGCCGCGCATCTGCTGGCCTTGTCACGCGCCCGGGAGGGCGATGCCGCGCGGGCGGAAAGCACGCTGCGGGCGGTGCTCGCGCGCGATCCGAACGATGTCGCCGCACTGCGCATGATCAGCGGTATCCATATGAGCCAGGGACGCAATCAGGAGGCGCTGGCGCGCCTGCGTCAGGTGGTCAGCCTGGATCCGGATTCCGCCAGAACGCGGGCGCAGCTCGGCGTCGCGCTGTTGAACCAGGGTTCGCGCCAGGAAGGTATCAGCGAACTGGAAGCGGCGATCGAGCTCGATCCCGAGAATATGGCGAGCCTGGAAGTGGCGCTGATCGTCGAGCGCCTGCGCGCGCGTGAATATACCGCGGCGCTGGAAGCGATCGATCGTGTCGAGCAGCGTGGTGACGAAGATCCGCTGCTGCACAATCTGCGCGGCTCGGCGCTGCTCGGTCTGCGTGATACCGACGGCGCCCGGGCGGCGTTCGAGAAGGCGATCAAGCTCATACCCGGTTACGCGCCGGCCACCCGCAATCTTGCCGCCATCGCGGTGCGCCAGGGCGATATGGCCGGCGGCATGGCGATCCTGGAGCGCGGTCTCAAGCACAATCCCCAGGCGACCGATCTGCTGCTCTATCTGGCCAATCTGCAGACGCGCAGCGGCAACGTCACGGCGGCCCACGACACCCTGCGGCGCGCGCTCAGCTCCGATCCCCAGGCGCTGGTGCCGCGCCTGGCGCTGTCGGATCATTATCTCAATGTGGGCAAGCCGCAGGAGGCGGTGCGCGTGCTCGACGAGGCGCGGGCCCAGCATGGTAACGCTCCGCAGTGGATACGGCAGATGGCCCAGGTGCAGGGCGCGGCCGGCAACGGCCGGGAGTCCGCGGCGCTGGTGCGCCAGCTGATCGAGAGCGAGCCCAATTCCGTCGAACTGCATTACGCGCTGGCGCGGGCGCTGGCCCTGACCGACGACCGTGCCGGTCTGCGGAAGGCGCTGGAGCGCGTGCTGTCGCTGGAACCGAATCACCTGGAAGCAAGACTCGCGCTCACCCGCTTGCATATCGCGCAGCGTGAACCCGAGGCGGCGAAGAAGCTGCTGCAGCCGCTGCGCGCGGAGCAGCCGGAGAACGCGCAGCTCGCCATCCTCGGTGGCGAGCTGGCGGCACAGGAAGGTCGCTTCCAGGATGCGATTCGTGACTTCCGCCAGGTGCTGGCGTCGGAACCCGATAATGCGACGGCGGTTGCCGGGCTTTATCAGGCACAGTGGGCCGCGGGCGAGCGCGCTGCCGCCATCGACACCGCGCGGCGCTGGGCCGATCAGCGTCCGGACGATCATGCCGCGCGCTACAACCTCGGCCTGCTGCATCTGGCCGGCGGCGACGAGGACGGCGCCATCCGCGAGATCCGCAAGGTGGTCGAGAGCCTGCCCAACAACATTCCCGCGCTCAACAATCTCGCTTATCTGCTGCGCGACCGCGATCCGCGGGAAGCGCTCGGGCTGGCGGAGCGGGCGCAGCGTCTGGCGCCCGATTCCGTGGGTGTGCTGGATACGCTTGGCAGTGTCCAGTTGAGCGCCGGTGACAGCAAGGCGGCTTTGCGCACGCTGGCGCGGGCGCTGGAGCTCGAACCCGGTCATGCCCAGGCTCGCTTCCACTATGCGCGCGCGCTGATCGAGAACGGCAGGGGCGGCGAGGCGAAGCCCTTGCTCGAAGCGCTGCTGTCCGAGCAGCCGGACGTGCCCAAGCGTGCGGATATCGAGGCGCTGCTGAAGCGCCTGTAGCCCTTATCCGCCAACGGGGCCAGTCCCCTTTTGATTCACCGCCTCTGCAGTCCGGGGCCGGGTGATTCAAAAGGGGGCTGGCCCCGTGGCTCCATTGAGTGTCAGGGCAAAGGCTTGCGCGCCATCACGTTATAGCAGTTACCTGAGACCGCCTCGCTCACGAGCTCATAGCCGGCGCTGAGCAGACGCGCGCGTACATCCTCGGCCTGATAGGGCGTGTAAAGAATACCTTTCCGGATGCCCCAGCGGTTGATGCGCCCGGCGATCGGGCGCAGCGGCCAGGGTCCGCGCGGGTAGAGCAGAACGTTGGCGGCCAGGGTGCCGCCCGGGCGCAGCACCCGGCATGTTTCGCGCAGCGCCGCGTCCACATCGGGCAGACAGTGCACGGCGTTGGCGATATTGACGGTATCGAAGCTGTCGTCGTCATAGGGAAGCTGGGTGGCGTCGGCGTGCTGTACTTCGACGTCGGCGGTGCGGGCGAAGCGGTGGCGGGCGCCGGCCAGCATCGATTCGGCATAATCGATACCGGTGACGGCGCTCGGCGGCATGCGCCTGAAGCGGCGCCAGCGCAGCACCAGCTCCAGCAGGGTGCCGGTGCCGCAGGCCACTTCGAGGTGTTTCGGGCCGAAGTTGGGTGCAAAAAAACCGAGCTGATTCCATAAGGTACTGTTGTAAGCGAAGGTCAGAATGAAGAAGCCGCGGATGTCGTACCACCACGGCGGCGAGGAATAGGCCGCGGCGATCTCGTCCCTGGATTTACCTGAAGTGCTCGTCATTTCCGTTGCGCTCTGGCTGGTGGGGTTGGAAGGTATATCGTGTTTTTGCCCCGCTTCGTGAGGAGGAGGGGCGGCGCGCCGGCTTTCTATCTGCCTGGGCTGCTGTCGGCGGATTTTACACCGAGCGTCCGGCGGAAAAGAAGGTAGGCTCTATCTGGCTGATATCAATGATGATATTTTTATGGCACGGTTCCTGCTTTGGTAAAGGGCAAGCAGTAACGGTGTTATAGGCGCAGTACCCTGGAGCCATTCTGACCAGGGCGTTTCAGTAGCAGTACCCAAATAGTTATCAGGAGATACCCCAATGAATCTGAAGAGCATTTTTCTGAACACGGTCGGCGCGGTAGCCCTCGCCGGTATGGCCGTGACGGCCCAGGCCGAATTCCTGGACTTTGTGATCGATGAAGGCAGCGTCCCTGGTGCCGCCGCCAACATCATCACCGCTGACAAGCTCAACGGTGGTTACACCGAGGTGCTGACGATCAATCCCGATCTGAGCATCGATTTCGTCGGTGTGGTTAGCTTCGGTAGCGTTTTCGCCAACGAAGGCGTTAATCAGGTCCCGAACCAGATCGGTTCGCTCAACGGCTACAACCTGTACGCGATTTTCCAGGGTACGGGCACGTTCACCGGCGCGGGCTTCACCATCAGCTCGTCTACCTTTGATCTGTACATTGACCCCGACCAGAACACCGCCTTTACGTTCGGTGCGACTGGTGCGGACGGCGTGGCCCTGGCCGGCAATGGCGAAGACTACCAGATCGCCCTGGCGACCAACCTGAGCATCGGCAGCGGCATCCCCGGCGTACCGGGTGCTTTCCTGGCCATCTGGGATGACTTCCAGCTGACGACCGATGGCGAAGCCTACTTCATCTCGCCGCGTCCGTTCCACCTGATCGTCGAAGCCACTGGCGACTTCGATCAGAACACCTTCCAGCCGGGCACGTTCCAGCTGACGGGTGACATCAGCGCCGTGTTCACTCCGATCCCGGAGCCGTCCACGCTGGCCCTGATGGGTCTGACCCTGCTGGGTCTGGGCGCCGCTGCCCGCCGCCGCATGGCTGCCTAAGCGACACCCTCAAATCTTGTTTTGAGATTTGGAGCCCTGGCGGAAACGCCAGGGCTTTTTTTTTGCCCGTTTACCGCGGTACGGATGAATGAGGTCAGGCCCTTTTGCCGTGAGCACAAGAGGTCGATCCCATTCGCATTCACACCTGCACTTGTCGAAAGGCTGGAGAAACCCGTAGGCTGCGTCGATAAGGAATCATTGTCGACGAGAAGCGCGCACCGTGGTTGCAGAAGAACCCTATACCGATCCTTACCAGGAAATGCTGGATGATCCCAGTCTGCCGTTCGCGCAGCGCTGGGCGCTGGTCGATGAGATCGATCGCACCAATCGCCGTTTCGGCATTTATCGCAAGTTCATCAGGGAATGGGACGCCTGGCTGCAGGAACAGCCGACGGGACCGGCGTCCGTATTCGAGGTCGGTTCCGGTTCGGGCGGTCTGTCGCGCGAGATCCGTGCCTGGGGCGGGCGGCGGGAGCGGGCGCTCGACCTGCATCTGTACGATGCGCAGGAGGACGTGCTTCGGGAGAGCCTGAAGAAGTTCAGCAGCGAGGCGCCGCCGCAGACCCATGTGGCCACGGCCGATCATCTGGCGGTGTATCCGGAGCGCACTTACGATTACATCGTGTCCCTGCACGTGATCCATCACATCCAGCCGTTCGCGGTCGCTGTCGATGCGCTGGCGCAGATGCTGCGTGTTGCCCGCCGCGGCATCTTCATCATCGACCTGGAAAACAAGCCCTGGGCGGTGCCGTTCGCCCGCGTGTGGAATCCGCTCATGGGGGTATCTTCCGCGCTCAGTTCCGACGGCATCAAGAGTATTTACCGCGCGCACGATCCGCGCCGCCTGCTCGCCGCCCTGCGGGAAACGGAGATCGCTCGCCACTATCGCTTCGAGCTGAAACGCTATTTTTTCGTGCCTTACTGGTGCCTGACGGCGCGGCGGATCGACTGAGGAGGGTGGTCAGCCGCGCGTGGCGACGGCGCTCATTTTCTGCAATTGCCGTCTGGCGATGGACAGCGCGATGCGCTGCAGCGGATTGCGGTGCCCGCCGGGACGCCAGGTGCGCGCCAGGCGCTGACGGTAGGCATCGTACTGCAGGCCCCAGGGCGCGGCGTATACGGTGCCGCGCCGGAGCAGGATTTTCAGCACTTCCGTACCGGCCACACCGGCGCAGAGTTCGCAGGCCATGGGCGTCGATGGCCCGCGTTGATTGATGAAATCGACCGCAGAACGATCGACCAGATAGCCACGCTGCAGCATGGCGGGCGACAGGCCGATGAGGAAGCGCGCCAGTTGCTCCTGCTCGGTCTGGTTTTCCAGGCCGAAATACTGTTCGAAGCTCATGGTGCCGGGCAGGAAATTCAGCAGTGCGACGCCCATGCCGAGCGGGGCGGCGGTGACCGCGGGAATGCGCAGTCGCTCGCAGGCGGCGAAGACGCCGCGCCGCGCCGGCACGGCGAAGAAATCGAGACCGTCCACATAGACATCGACACCTTCCAGGAACTGCGCCAGATTGTCCGCGCCGACCCCGGCCGGGAAACGATTGATCTGCAGCTCCGGATTGATATCCAGCGCCATATCGATCAGGGTATCGAGTTTCGCGCGCCCCAGCGAGGACACGGTGGCGCCGGCCTGGCGGTTGAAATTGGCCAGTTCGAAGTGATCGTATTCGGCGAGATTGAAGCCGCCGATGCCGAGCCGGGTCAGCGTGAGCAGATGGCTGCCGCCGACGCCGCCGAGTCCGGCGATGGCGATGCGGCTGGCGCGCAGTCGCTGCTGTTCCGCGGCGGTGATCCAGCCGCGGGTGCGGGCAAACGCCTGGCTATAGTCGAAAGCGATGGACATCTCGGCTGGCGTGCTGACGGGCTGCGAGGCGCAGAGGATTGTGGTTCGGATCGGCTAGACGGTAAATGCGCTGGCGGGGGATGTCAACCGCGGTGGGCTGTGGGGTAGCGGCGACACGGTCGGGTCGCCGGGCCGCGCTGCCGATATGCTGATGACCGATGACCGGAATGATAACGTTGCCCGTCGGCCGAGCGCGGCCGGCGTCGCGACAGAGTAGAGAGCGGGTACTCATGAAACGATTTGCGCAGGGACTGATCGTGGGGTTGGCATTGCTGCCGGCGGTATCGGCGCTGGCCGATGATGCCGTGGCGCGCGGCCAGGACATCGCGCGCCAGGTTTACGAGCGTGCCGACGGCGCGGACATGACCGCGGTCGGCACCATGGTGCTGACCGAAGCGGGGCGCGCCGCCCGCGTGCGTCAGCTCATCACTTACCGCCTCGATCGCGGCGAGGGCGAGACGCGTTCATTGATCCGCTTCACCACGCCGGCTGATATCAAGGAGACCGGTCTGCTGACCGTCGATCGCATGGAAGGCGCCAGCGATCAATGGGTGTATCTGCCGGCGCTCGATCGTTCGCGCCGGATTCCGGCGACGCGCAAGGGCGGGCGCTTCGTCGCCTCCGATATTTTCTACGAGGATCTGCAGGATCGTCCGGTGGCGCAGGATGCGCACCGCTGGCTGGGACGGGAAGCCTTTGCCGGCGCGCAGGTCGATGTGCTCGAAAGCATCCCGGTCGCCAGGGACAATTCGGTATACGGCAAGCGCCTGAGCTGGATCCATCCCGATATTCTGATTCCGCTGCGCGTCGATTATTTCCGTGCCGACGGCGGTGCGCCGTTCAAGCGGCTGACGGTGCAGCGCGTCGAGCAGGTCCAGGGTTACTGGACGGTGATGGAGAGCGTGATGGAGGATCTCGACAGCGGTCATCAGACCCGCATGGCGCTGGAGCGGGTGATCTATGATCGCGATCTGCCGCAGGAACTGTTTTCCGTGCAAACCCTGGAAGATCCGGCGCGCGAAGCGCCTTATCGTCCCTGAGCTCCGGATACTGGATGATGAAATTACCTGTTTTTGATCTGTCCGCCGCCGCGCGCGCATCGCTGTTGACGATGTCGCTGCTGATGACCTCATTGGCGGGAGCGCAGCCGCAGGCGGGCTCCGACCCGCTGTCCGTGCCTTATGGTAGCCGGCTGGAAGCCGCTGCCGCGGCCGAACGCCTGCGCGCCGAGGGCACGCCGGTAAAGATAGAAGAGGTGAGGAAGCGCAACCCCGATCCCGTCTACAGTGTCGAGCTGCACGGTTTCAGCCGCTGGACCGATGCGCAGCGTACGGCCAACGCGCTGCGTGAACAGGGTGTCGACATCAATGTGTTCGCCACACCCGACAATCGCGGCTATGCGGTCGGTGCGGGCACTTTCCGCTCGTCGGAGCGCGCCGACGCCATGGTGGCGAAGATGCTGCAGGCGGGACACAAGGAAATATACGTATTCCGCGTGATCGAGGACGATGTTTTCTATCGCCTGATCGAAGAGCGGGCGCCGCGGACCGGTCCCTCCGTGCTGGTGTTCGATTCGGCGCCGCGCGGGCCCGCCTCGGGTGCTGTTTCCGCTGGTACCGTTAGTGCCCTGTCCGGCGTCGCCGACGCGGCGCGCTTCAGCGCCGGCGTGGATGATGTGCGCGTCGAGAGCGGTTGGTTGACGTCGTCGTCGCAGGACGTCGACAGCAGCAATTACTTCCATGGCAGCGTCTACGCGCGCTGGCATTCGGGCGGCGCCTGGGAGGCGCGCGCAGCGGCGCGCCTGTTCGCCTGGCAGCAGAGCGGCGATCCCGATTTCAGCCGTGCCGAGCTCGATTACGGCGAAACCTGGCTGCGCTACCGCGATGAGCGCTTCCGCGTGACCGCCGGCGCGCAGACGGTGCTGTGGGGGCGGGTGGACGAACTGCCGCCGACCGATCGTCTCAGCGTGCAGGACGTCACGCGCTTCGCGCTCGACGATCTGCCCGACCGGCGCCGCGCCGTGCCGGCGCTGCGCGTGGAGCGTTTCATGGGCAGCTTCAAGGCCGATCTGATGTGGGTGCCGCGGTTGCGCGCGGCAGAGCTGCCGCATCGCGACAGCATCTGGCATCCGGTGAACCGTCAGCGTGGCGCGCTGCTCGGCATAGAACCGGATCCGGTGCTTGCGGCGCTGGTCGCGGGCGGCAGCATCCGCGATCGCGACAGCGGTGAGGGCGGTCTCGGTCTGCGCCTGAGCCAGGCCGGCCAAGGTATCGATTATGCGTTCACGCTGCAGCAGGCACGCCATTCATTGCCTTATTTCGAGCTCGATCCGGCGGTGCGCGCGGCGCTGCTCGCCGATCCGGGTGATCCGGCCGGCGCGATCGCCGCGGGCGGCGATGCGGCGACCTTCACCGGCCGTCATCCGCGCACGCTGGCGGTCGGCGGCGACGTCGGTCTGGTCAGCGGCGCGGCGACCTGGCGTCTGGAAGCGGCATGGCTGTCCGATGTGCCGGTGACCACGCGCGATCTGCGCATGGAAACCGTGGCCGCGGTCGATTGGGCGGCGGGCGTCGAGTTCTATCCCGGCGATGCCGATACCCGCGCCAATCTGCAGCTGACCGCGCGCCATCTGCTCGATGCGCCGGCGGTTCTCGATCGCACCGATATCTATGCCCTCGGCGGCGAGGTGGAGGCGGTGTTCTCATCGTACCGCTGGCGTGGCCGTCTGCGCTTTTCGCTCGGTCTCGACGAGCGTGACGTCTACGTCAATCCGGAACTGGCGTTCATCGCCATCGAACCGCACGAGTTCTATGTCGCCGGCCATTTCATGAGCGGCGCGGCGAATACCGCCGGCGGTTTCTATCGCGACAATGATCTGCTGACGCTGGGTTGGAGGGCGCGTTATTGATGACCCGCATGTTGCCGGCGTCGCTCGCCCTGCTGCTGCTGATCGCGCTGGCGCTGGGCTCGGCGCTCGTGCTGCTGAAGCTCAACGTCAATAACGCGCCCGAGGTCTATTTTCCCGCTACCGCGCCCGCGGTGCAGTTCGAACAGGCGTTGCGCGAGCGTTTCCCGCACGATCAGGTGATCGTGGCGATGTTCGAACCGCCGGATCCCTATGCGGACGATTTCATCGCCGCCATGGAGGAGGTGGCGGACGCACTGCAGCGGCATCCGATGGTGGATCGCGTCATCTCGGCGGTGACCGCGGATCAGATCAGAGGCAGCGAGGATGGCTTCGTCGTCGAGCCGCTGCTGACGCTGGATACGGTCGCCGGTCTGTCTTCCGCCGAACGCCGTGAGCGCGTGCTCGCGGACCGTTTCGCGCCCGGACTGCTCGTTTCACATGACGGCGCCGCGCTGGCGCTGATCCTCCGGCCAAAAAAACTCGAAAACAGCTATCAGCGTCATGCGCTCGAGCAGACTTTCGTGCGCGCCGTCGAGGACGGCGGTCTGCTGCCGCACATGTCGGCGCTGAGCGGCATCATTCCGCTGGAAGTCGCGCAGCTGCGCTCGATGATCCGCGACAGCGTGATGTTCATTCCGGCCACGCTGGCGCTCGGACTGGGTCTCATTGCCTGGCTTTTCCGCCGCTGGCTGGCGGTGTTGACCGCAGCCCTCACCATCGCTGCGACGGTCAATACCACGGTGGCGCTGCTCATCCTCAGCGGGCAGCCATACACAATGATTTCGGCGATTCTGCCGCCGCTGATATCGGCGTTGACGGTGGCTTTGCTGATCCACTGGTTCAGTGCGCTGACCCATGCCGCCAGCCGCGGCTTTCGTGGCCGCGAGCGCGTCGATCGCGCCATGGACATGATTGCGAAGCCTGCCTTTTACACTGCGCTGACGACGGCGGCGGGGCTGGTGTCGCTGGCATTCAGCCCGACCCGTCCGGTCATGGCCTTCGGCGCCGTGGCCGCGGTCGGCATGATGGTGCTGTGCGCCGTGGTGTTGCTGTTGCTGCCGCCGATCTTCGCGCGCTGGGACAAAAAAGAATGGGCCGCGCGCGGCGCCGGCATCCACGGCTTCGACACCATGGTCAACGCGCTGCGCCGGATAGGCATGCGTCGGCCGTTGTGGGTGCTCGGTCTGGCGACCGTGCTGCTGGTGCTGTGCGCGATCCAGATTCCGCGTATCGCGGTCGAAACCGATCTGTTCCGCTTTTTCAAGCCTGATCACCCCATCACGGTGTCGACCGAGCGTATCCAGGAGCGGTTGAGCGGTGTGACCACGCTCGAACTGGTGCTCGATGCGCAGGAGCGTGACGCGTTCAAGGATCCGCAGCGCCTGGCTCATCTGCAGGAACTGCAGCGCTGGGTGGAAACCCTGCCCGAGGTCGATCGCGCCATTTCGATGGCCGATCTCATGGAACAGATGCACTGGGGTTTTCACGAGGAGGATCCCGCCTACCAGCGTTTGCCCGACGATCCCGCGCTGATCAGCCAGTATCTGCTCATTTATGACGGCGCCGATCTGCATGAGCTCGTCGATCGCGATTTCCAGCGCGCGCGGATCGTGCTCAACCTCGATGTGCACGGTGCGCGCGCCATCAATGAAGTCATCGCGCGTATCGAACACCGGGCGGCTGCGCTGTCGGACGATTTCGAACTGACCGTGGCGGGTTTCGGGCGCCTGTTCGGCGATCAGGAGGCGCTGCTGATCGAGGGGCAGGTGCGCGGTCTGTTCGTGGCGCTGCTGCTGATTTTTGCGCTGATGGCGCTGGAATGGCGCTCCGTCCGCGGCGCCGTCCTGTGCATGATTCCCAATATGGCGCCGGTGGTGCTGATTTTCGGCGCCATGGGGGCGCTCGGGATCTGGCTGGACATGGCGACCGCCATGGTCGCCAGCGTGACCGTCGGCATCGCCGTCGACGATACCATCCACGTCTATCATGGCTATCATCGCCGCGTCAGGGCGGGAGTGAGCCGGGTGTGGGCGCTGGCGCGGAGTTATCAGCATGCCGGGCGCGCGGTGAGCGCGACGACCGTGATCCTGGGTGGGCAGTTCCTGTTGCTGGGAGCCTCGCAGTTCGTGCCGACGGTGGAGTTCGGTCTGCTGACGGCCTTCGGGCTGGTGGTGGCCCTGTTTTTCGATCTGCTGGTGTTGCCTGCGCTGCTGATCGTGCTGGCGCCCGGATTCTGGGCTTCGGCAGGGGGGCGGCGCTAGCCGGAATCCGCCGGCCGGCGGATTCCGTTTCAGCCGTGCCCGTACAACAGTGTCTGCGGGTGGGCGTGCCCGGCGCGCCTGGTGGGCTGGGTCTTCTGCGCCAGCTCGCTGCGGATGCGGTTCATCAGTTCCGTCAGCGGCGGCGACAGGCGTTGCAGCACGTCCTCGCGTGAAATGTAGTAGGGTCCACGCCGACGCCCGTGATATTCGATGACCTCGCCGACCGGAGTGAAGTGGAGGTCGTAGAACGAGAGGTGTCGCGCCAGGCGCGGTTCCATCATGACGAAAACCCCCGACAGGCCCTGCTGCAGACCCATGGCGGCCCCGGCCAGATACAGGCCGGCGGCGATATGCGAAAATATGCGTCGATCGATTTCCGGGGCGGGCACAGTGGGTCCATTGATCGTTGTGGATCCATTGATCGTTTCCGCCGTGCTACCATGTGTGCTCTGGTTATCTCCCTGGCGGCGCCTGAATTGTGCCGTCACCGTCAGGCGGGAGATTTCCCCGATTTGTTCGCGGGGCAGATTCATGGGATCCAGGACGGATCTGTTCAGGCTGTGCCCGCAGTGTTTTTCAAATGGAAACAGGCCGTTACTGTTTTTTTGATCGTGCAGGACCAATCTGACGCTGCCCGCATACAGACCGCTTGCGCGGTGTTGAAGCAGGCAATGGCGGGCACGGTGATCGTAGTCGTCTCGCTCGAGTCCGTCGGGAAACTGCTCGGGACGTTCGAAGCCCATCTCCACGCAGTAGACTTCGTACCGCATGCGGTAGACTTCCCGTAACAGCTCCGGCGTATCCGCGGACAGCAGGCGAAAGTGTTGGGAAAACTGGGTGATGACATTATTGGCTATCATGTGTCATTTTATCGGCGCATACCCTTTGATCTCTACGGACGTTATGTGACGGAGTCGACTGTTCGGATCGGTCGGAACCGTTTCCAGGTTCTCCGCGTCTTCATTTGAAAGCGCCGGAGCAGGGTTGTGTGATGCGCTTGCCGCTCCACCGGGTGACGCGGTGGCGGCAGTACCTCCAAACGAGTCTTTTCATGTTCGACGAACAATTCGAGGCCATCCTGGCCGACACACCGCAGGCGCGCGAGATCCATTATCAGATCCGCTTCCATGTCTATTGCCTGGAAACGGGCTATGAAGATCCTTCGGCCTATCCGGACTGTCTGGAAAAGGATCAGTGGGATGAACGCTCCGCCCATTTTCTCGTGCGCCGCCGCGACAATGGCGACTGGATCGGCGCCATGCGGCTGGTACTGCCGAGTGCGAAGCGTTTGCCGATCGAATCCGTTTGCGTGCTGGACCCCGCGATTACGGCATCGGCGCCGGCACAGCGGATCGCCGAAGTGTCGCGCCTGTGTATCGTCGAACATTACCGCCGGCGCACGGCCGAGCAGAGAGTGCCCTACGAGATCGTCGACGAGGATCCCGGTCGCCGCCAGCGGATGCTGCCTTTTGCGGTGGAGAAGCGCTCCAACCAGCGCCGTCATGGCGCCGAGATCATGTTCAGCCTGTTCTGCGCCGCGGCCGAACACAGCCGCGAGTTGGGTATCGATCACTGGTTCTTCCTGACCAGCCCGGTGCTGTGCCGCATCGTCGAGCGTTACGGCATTCCGCTGATCCCGGCGGGGGAGTCTTGCATGCATCACGGCGAGCGCCACCCGTATTTCGTCGATCTGCTCCGGGCCTGGGGCGCGCTGCGCGGCAGCGATGTTCGCATGCCGGTATGGCTGAGAAAGCGCCAGCCGCTGCGCCGCTATTCTGAAATATCGTTCAAAAATAGGGAGATGCGGAGGTTTCGCGGGCGCAGGTTACTGCCCGTGGCCTGATTCCGCCACATCCTGCGGAGAGGCCGGTCCCGCGCCGCCCTGGTTTTCCCCTTCGACCAGCCCCGCGATGTGCTTTCCGTTTCCGATATCGAATATACATATACCCGAACGTGATCTTGGCCCGAGCGTGCTGTTATATAAACTATCAGCGCGGCTGGGCCTGATGTAGAATATCCCCCCTCAGATCCGCTTCATTTCGCTTCGCTGCCCGATCAGAGGGGTCTCAGGAGGCGTTCAAATGCCTGAGTCTCGGAAACTCGATCACATTTTTCAGTGGATGGGCCGATATACCTCTTGCTGTTCGAGGTCGCTTCTGCGTCCCCAGTGATCGGGGCATGTCGGTGACGATTCGGTTCTGCAATAACTGCAATCTTTTGGCTGCAATCTTTGGGTTTGGTTTTTTGGCATGTTTGGGGGAGGGAGCGCCGTGGAGCTTGTCCGCTTTGGCAAGTCGTTGTTGGGATCGTTGGCCATCGTTTCGTTGCTTGTGCTGGGCGCCTGCTCCGGCAGTCATCCTCCTCTCCCATCGACAGCGCTGGATCAAGGACCGGATTACCTGATCGGTCCGGGTGACGGCGTCAGCATATTCGTCTGGCGTCAGTCCGAACTGTCCACTTCCGTCACGGTCAGACCGGACGGCAAGATCACTACCCCCCTGATCGAAGACGTGCCCGCCAGCGGCAAGACGCCGACACAGCTGGCGCGCGACCTGGAAAAGGTACTGGCGACCTATGTCCGCGATCCCATCGTGACGGTGATCGTGACCCGCTTCATCGGTCCGCACGATCAGCAGATCCGCATCGTCGGGCAGGCGGCCAATCCGATGGCGGTGCCGTACAGCGAACACATGACGCTGCTCGATCTGATGATCGCCGTTGGCGGCTTGACCGATTTCGCGGCGGGTAACCGCGCGGTTGTCGTCCGCCGTGCGAACGGTACGGCCGAGCAGTTCAATGCGCGTCTCGATGATCTGCTGCGCCGGGGAGATATCAGCGCCAATGCGCCGGTGATGCCGGGAGATATCCTGATCATTCCGGAAGCCTGGTTCTGAAAATACTTTTCTGACCGATAAACAACAGCGATACAGCACTCAGCGGGATTCAGGCAGTATGCATGAGATATTCAACCAGCTCCTTTCCTATGGCCGCGCAATGTGGCGTTATCATTGGCTTGCGCTGGCCATGGCCTGGCTGGTTTGCGTCGCCGGCTGGTTCCACGTCGCCCAGATGCCGAACGAATACCGGTCTTCGGCCCGTGTCCATATCGATACCGATTCCATCCTGCGGCCTCTGCTGAGGGGGCTGGCCGTCGAGGCCAATGTCACGCAGCGTATCCAGCTGATGACGCGCACGCTGTTGTCCCAGCCCAATCTGGAAAAGCTGGCGCGCATGACCGATATGCATCTGAAGGCGCAGACTCCGATCGCGCTGGAGCAGGTGGCTGATCAGATGCGCAACCGTATTTCGATCAGTTCCGAAGCGCGTCAGCCCAATCTGTTCACCATTTCATACCGTGATACCGACCCCGGCAAGGCGCAGGAAGTGGTGCAGGCGCTGTTGACGATTTTCATGGAAACGACACTCGGCAAATCGCGCGAAGACAGTGATTCCGCGCAGCGTTTCCTCGATCAGCAGATCCAGGAATACGAGCAGCGCCTGAGCGACGCGGAAACCCGTCTGGCCGATTTCCGCCGTACCAACGTCGGCATGCTGCCCAGCGATCAGGGCGGCTATTATCAGCGTCTGCAATCGGTCGAGTCGCAGATCGAGCAGACGCGTCTGCTCATGCGCGAAGCGGAAAACCGCCGTGTCGAGCTCAGTCGCCAGCTCGAGCGCGAAAAGCCGGTGCTCGAAGCCCAGGCCGGTGGCAGCGTATGGGACAGCCCGCTGCGCGTGGATACGCGCATCGATGCCTTGCAGGTACAGCTCGATGCCCTGCTGCTGCGCTTTACGGAAAACCACCCGGATGTGATCTCGATGCGCAAGACGCTGAGCGATCTCGAAGAGCAGCGCAACCAGGAGCTGGCGTTGCGCGCGGAGGCCATGGCCGGTTTCGAGGGCTTGGGCGGCGGCGCCAGCGGCAATCCGCTCTACCAGCAGCTGCGCATGCTGATATCGAATGCGGATGCGGAACTCGCTTCGCTGAAGGTTCGCCTCGCCGAATTCGAGCGCCAGCGCGAGCAGCTGCGCAAGATGGTCGACACCATCCCGCAGATCGAAGCCGAGATGCAGCGCCTGGATCGTGACTACGAGGTCAACCGTCGCCAGTATGAAGAGTTGCTCAAGCGGCGTGAGACGGCGCAGATTTCCCAGGTCGCCGAGGATCGGGGCGAGAACGTGCAGTTCCGCATCATCGATCCGGCGCGCCTGCCGCGCGAGGCCGATGGCCCCAACCGGCCGCTGTACTTTACCGCGGTGCTGGTGCTCGGCCTCGGCGCTGGCATCGGCCTGGCTTTCCTGATTTCCCAGCTCCGTCCTGTCTTCGACAACCGGCGTACGCTGTCGAATGTGACCGGTTTCCCGGTGCTCGGTACGGTTTCCCTGGTGCTGACGCCAGCGCAAAAGGCGCGGGCGCGTGCCGAGATTGCTGGTTTCGCGGCAGCGTCATTGGCGCTGCTGATAGCCTGGACCGGTGTCGTTGTGCTGGCCCCGGCGGCGCATACGCTCGTGTCGCGCCTCATCTGACCCGTTATCGGAGCCGCCGCCATGGACAAGAGCAATACGATCGAAAAGGCGATGGAACGGATCGTTCCCGATGCTTCGGCAGCGGTTGAATCTACCGACCATGCAGGCGTGGAGGCGCTGCCGCAGGAAAGCGCCGTGGTGCGCGCCGCCGAGTTGGCGGCGGCGCGGGATGAGTCGCTTTCGAATGCTGTGCCGACCCAGACCCAGACCCAGACCCAGCGTGTCACCACGCGCGAAGTGACCCTCGATCTCGCGCGCCTGCGTGAAATGAATTACGTCACGCCGTCCGGCGAGCGCACGCAGCTGGCGGAGGAATATCGGCTGATCAAGCGTCCGCTGCTCGCCAACGCCTTCGGTAAAAATGCCGCGCTCGTCGAACACGGCAATATCATCATGGTGACCAGCGCCCGTGCCGGTGAAGGCAAGACCTTCACCTCGATCAATCTCGCCATGAGCATCGCCATGGAGATGGACAAGACGGTGCTGCTGGTCGACGCCGATGTCGGACGCGCCAGAGTGCATCAGGTGCTGGGTACGCCGATGGGGCCGGGTTTGATCGATCTGCTGGTCGACGACAGTCTCGATGTCAGCGATGTCATCATCCGCACCAATGTTCCCAAGCTGAGCCTGATCCCGATGGGGCGCTACCACGCCCATTCCACCGAACTGATCGCCAGCGACGAGATGCAGCGCCTGGTCATGGAGCTGGCAAACCGCTATTCCGACCGTATCGTGATCTTCGATGCGCCGCCGCTGCTGCTCACCAGCGAAGCGGTGGTGCTGGCCGGTCTGATGGGGCAGATCGTGTACGTGGTGATGGCGGAAAAAACGCCGCGTGGCGCCGTGCGTGACGCGCTTGCCCTGCTCGATGCCAACAAGCCGATCGGGCTGGTGCTGAACAAGAATCGGCGCGTTCCCGGTGATTCCTATTACGGATACGGCTACGGATACGGCTACGGCGGGGATCACGGGAAGAGTTGACGTGCGTGACTGGAGATGGATCGCCTGGATCCCATTGACTCTGATCTTCAGCGCTCATGCGCCGGCGCTCTTCGCCCAGGCGTGGGATTTCTCCGCGCACGCCAATCTGTCTCACACCTACACCGATAACGTCAGCCTCGCCTCTGGCGATGGCGACGGCGGCGACCACATCACGTCCGCCCGCGCCGGGTTCGCGCTGTCGCGCGAGCGTCCCACGAACAGCCTCGATCTGTCGTACAACATCCTGGCGGTCGATTACTGGGACAGTAACAACCGCGATGACGTTTATCATCAATTCGCGGCCGATCTCATGCAGAACCTGGTGCGCGAGCGCCTGTTTCTCGATGCCGGCGCCTCTTACACCCAGCGTATCGTCTCCAACCGGGATGCGGTTCCGATCGATCTGCTGACTTTTTCGCGCAACCGCGCCGATGTCGCCAGCTTTTATATCAGCCCCTACCTGCGCGAGAGCTTCGGGCGCCTGGCTTCCGCCGAAATCAGGTATACCTATGAAAAAGACGATTATGTACGCTCCGAATTCAACGCCTTCGACAGCGAAACCAATCGTTTCCACGCCTCGCTGATCAGCGGTCCGGCGTTCAGGACGATCTCGTGGGAGGTCAATTATCGCCGCGACGAGATCAGCTATGGTGATGATTCCGAAGTGGTGTTCGACATGCTGGAAGGATTGCTGCGCTGGCATATCGGTCAGAGCCTCAGCATCTTCGGCGCCGGCGGCCGTGAGCGCAACGATTTCGCCTTCAATCCGTTCGACCGGCCGCGGCCGGATGATGAATTCTGGCGCGCCGGCTTTACCTGGACGCCGAGCCTGCGCAGCACGCTGACCATGTATTATGGCGAACGCTTTTTCGGCGAAACCTACGGACTCACCTTCGAGCATCGTTCGCGCAGCGCCAGGTTGTTTGCCAGCTATGTCGAGCAGCCGACCACGGTCAGCGATGTCGAGATGCTGCCTGTGCTGGTGCTGGTGCAGAACGAGGCCGGCGAGCTGTTTCTGATCGAATTCGAAATCCCTGATCTGGTGACCGATGTGTATATCTCCAGGCGGTTTACCGCCGGCGCGTCGGGGGCGCGCAAGCGCCTGCAGTGGGAGCTGAGGATGTACCACGACCGGCGTGAATACCAGAGCGGGGCGGCGAGTGACCAGCGCGTGCACGGCGCGGCGGCGAACGTGACGCTGCGGATCACCGGCCGCGCCAACGCGACGTTCGGTACACTCTGGCAGCGCACCCTGTTCGTCGATGACGACCGTGAAGACGATCTGTGGGTGCTGTCCGCCGGTATGTCGAGGGATCTCGGCCGGCGCGCCAGTGCTTCGCTGACCTACCGTTATCAGCAGCGGGATTCGAACGCGCTCGGCAGCAGTTACGAAGAGAATCGGATTACGGCGACGCTGAGCGCCAGATTCTGACCGCTTGCACCGCGGCTGCGGTGATCCCGGCCGCGCATCGACTCGACAGGAAGCTTGAGGCAATGATGGACGATAAGGCAACGATACCGATGACTCCTGTCAATGCAATGTCGGTCGATGTGGAGGAATACTTCCAGGTCTCGGCTTTCGAGCGGCATATCGACCGCGGCGCCTGGGAGTCGCTGCCTTCGCGTGTCGAGCAGAACATCGATCGCATTCTTGCCCTGTTCGACGAGCGGGACGTGAAGGCTACTTTCTTCTTCCTCGGCTGGATCGCCGAGCGTCATCCGGAGATGGTGCGCCGGGTCGTCGCCGAAGGACACGAGCTGGCCAGCCACGGCTGGTCGCACGTGCGCGTCACGCAGCAGAATCCCGATGAATTCCGTGCCGATGTCACCCGCACCCGCGCGCTGCTCGAAGACATCGCCGGCGTCCCCGTCATCGGCTATCGCGCCGCCAGCTATTCGATCGGGCGCGATAATCTGTGGGCGCTCGATGTGCTGCAGGAAACCGGACATCTGTACAGTTCCAGCATCTATCCCATCCATCACGATCTTTACGGCATGCCGGAAGCGCCGCGTTTCCCCTTCCATCACCAGGGCGGCGATTTGCTCGAAGTGCCGGTGACCACGGTCGAGCTCGGGGGGCGCAAGTATCCCTGCGGCGGCGGCGGCTATTTCCGCCTGCTGCCGTACAGCGTCTTTCGCTGGGGCCTGAGCCGGGTGAACACGCATGACCGGCAGTCCGCCGTGTTCTATTTTCATCCCTGGGAAATCGATCCGGACCAGCCGCGCCAGGAGAACATCGGCCTCAAGACGCGCGTCCGTCATTATCTCAACCTGAACCGCATGGAGGCGCGTCTGGCGCGTCTGCTGGCGGATTTCCGCTGGGATCGCATGGACCACGTCTTTCTGCGCGCCGCGGAGCGGCGCGCATGAACGCAGCGGATGCCGGTGCCATTGTGCTTTCGTCGGGCGCATTGCGGGCGCCTGTCGTGCGCTGCCTCGACGAGGCGGGACATGCCGCCTGGGACGCCTTCGTGCACGCCTGTCCCGAAGCGACCTTTTTTCACCGCGCCGGCTGGCGCACGGTGTTGGAGAGCGTCTTCGGGCACAAGGCCTATTACCTCTATGCCGAGCGCGACGGTCGTATCCAGGGCGTATTGCCGCTGGGGCACGTACGCAGCCGCCTCTTCGGCAATGCGCTGATCTCGACGCCGTTCTGCGTTTATGGCGGCGTTGCCGCCGCCGATGAAGCCAGTGCGCGCGCCTTGACCGACGCCGCGCGCGATCTCGCCGAGCAGCTGCGGGTCGATTATCTGGAGCTGCGTCATCTTACCCCGCGCAACCCGGACTGGCCGTGCAAGAGCGCGCTTTATGTCACCTTCCGCAAGGAAATGGATCCCGATCCCGAGCAGAACATGCTGGCGATTCCGCGCAAGCAGCGCGCCATGGTGCGCAAAGGCATCAAGCATGAACTGCGCGGCGAGATCGATGCCGATACCGAGCGTTTCTTCGATATCTATGCCGACAGCGTGCATCGCCTCGGCACGCCGGTCTTCCCGGCGCGCTATTTCCGCGCGCTGCGCGATGTCTTCGCCGACGACTGTGACGTGCTGACCGTTACCCACGAGGGACAGGCGGTATCGAGTGTGCTGAGTTTCTGGTTCCGCGACGAAGTGCTGCCTTACTATGGCGGCGGCACGGTCGAGGCGCGGGAGGTGGCGGCCTACGACTTCCTCTATTGGGATCTCATGTGCCGCGCTGCCGAACGCGGCTGCCGTCTCTTCGACTACGGTCGCAGCAAGGTCGGTACGGGCTCCTACAGTTTCAAGAAGAACTGGGGTTTCGTGCCCGAGCCCCTGCACTACGAGTATCATCTGGTGCGGGCGAAACAGATGCCGGACATCAATC
>CAYLYS010000048.1:0-20656 GCA_964388175.1 uncultured Chromatiales bacterium
TGCGCACGGCCTGCATGATGTTGCCGGGCAGGGCGCCGATATAGGTGCGCCGGTGGCCGCGGATTTCCGATTCGTCGTGAACGCCGCCGAGTGCGATGCGCACGAAGACGCGATCGGTGGCGCGGGCGATGCTTTGTCCGAGCGAGGTCTTGCCGACGCCGGGCGGACCGGCCAGGCAGAGGATGGGGCTGCGGCCTTCGGGGTTGAGCTTGAGCACGGCAAGGTATTCGAGAATGCGGCGCTTGACCTTGGCGAGTCCGTAGTGGTCCTCATCGAGGATCTGCCGTGCCCGCGCGATGTCGATGCCGGTCTCGCTCAGCTTGTTCCAGGGCAGGGCGATGAGCCAATCGAGATAGGCGCGCAGCATGGCGTATTCGGCGGCGGCTTCCGGCAGGCGTTCGAGACGGGCCAGCTCGCGCCGCGCCTGTTCCGCGGCTTCTTCCGGCATGTTCGCCGCGTCGATGGCCTGGGCCAGTTCCTGGCCCTCGGCCTGGCGCGGCTCGTCTTCGCCGAGTTCGCGCTGGATCGTTTTCAGTTGTTCGCGCAACATGAACTGGCGCTGGCGCTTGTCCACCGCTTCGCGCGTCTGCTGTTCGATTTCCTGTGACAGGCGCAGCACAGCGAGGCGTTTCGCCAGCAGTTCGGTGACGCGTATCACGCGCGCCTGGACTTCGACGGTTTCGAGTATTTCCTGTTTTTCGCCCGGTTTCAGATCCATGAAGCTCGTCACCAGATCGGCGAGCGAACCCGGCGAAGACAGGGTTCGCACCGTATCGGCGAGTTCGTCCGGCGCCTGGGGCACCAGTTCGATCGCTTCCAGCGCCTGGCGCCGCAGATGGCCGGCATGCGCTTCCAGGGTCGGCGTCATGATCTCATCGACGCCGATCTCCTCGATCCGCGCTGCGAGAAAGGGGTAGTCGGGCACGAATTCGCGGATGCGGAAGCGCTTCAGTCCCTGGCAGATGATGTGATGCGTGCCGTCCGGCGAGGTGACGTAGCGCAGCACATTGGCGACCGTGCCCATGAGATGCAGATCGTCGATGCCGGGCTGATCCTGGGTGGGATCACGCTGCAGGATGACGCCGATGGAGCGATTGCCCTTGACCGCTTCCTGCGCCGCGGCGATGGAGCGGCGCCGGCCGATGGTGAGCGGCAGCACCACGTCGGGAAAGAGGACGATGCCGCGCGCGGGCAGAATGATCAGCACATCGTCGGGCAGGTCGTGGGCCGGCGTTTCCGTTGCGGCCGGAGGGGCGTTTTGCTGCACTGTGTCGTTCATGATCGGAACTCCTTGGGGATCAGAACAGTTTGTGCAATTGGATGATCAGGCAACCGTGCAGGGCTTCATGCGCGCGCAACTCGAACTGGCTGCCCGGCAGTTCGATGACGCGTTCGAAACGTCCATAGGGTATTTCCAGACGCCGCATCGCGGCTTGGCGCAGCCCGGCGGGCAGGGGGCGTTCGGCGCTGACGCGCACGAGGTTGTCCGTCAGTGTGATTTCCATCGCCGTCGGCGGTACGCCGGGCAGAGCCACCACGATCCAATAGTGCGAGCCGGCTTCGAAAATGTCGGCGGGCGGTTCCCACACCGCCTGGGCGGAGACGCGGAAGAACTGTCGATGCAGGCGCTCGGCGCGCTCGAGCAGGCCGCAGGCTTCGGCCCACATCCAGGTTTTGGGGTCATGGGACGACATCGGGCGGTCTCGGCTCCGGCCATCGTTGTCACCATGGTAGTCCATTTCCTGTCCTGACGGACAGGAACATAATCAGTCGCAGCTCTGATAAAATGAAAACCCGGTTTCGGTGGAGGTAGCAGAGTCGTGGTTGAAGACGAAGAAGAGGCGGTATTCGACGACGCGGCGTGGCGGGCCGTCGATCTGGGTAACAGCATAGCCCAGGAGGACGAGGAGGCCGACGTCTGGGATATCGCCGATGGCTTGCTGGCCGGTGCGGTGCAGTACTGGCTCTATTCGCGCGAACCCTGCGACAATCCGCGCTGCGAGGACTGCGCGGCACTCAACACGGCTGAAAAGCGAGTGGCGGAAATGGCGCGCCTGCTGCGGCAGTATGCCGAGGAGAGCGAGTACTTCCACTCCCAGAACGACAGCAACGTCGGCCGCGCCTGACTGATCCTGGCCGCCCCTGGCCGCATCAGTCGCCGCCGTCGACGTTGTCCCAATCGTCATCCGCCGACGCCTCGAACTCCACATCCTGTTCGGAATAGGATTCATCGGGCTCGGTGATTTTCCTTTCCTGGCTGCTTTTGGTCTTGCGCTCGACCACGGGCAGCGGGCGTTCGGCGCGTGTCTTGAAGCTCCGCCGCGCGCGCAGGTAGGCGTTCTTGAGCTCGGAGAGCAGTTCGTCTTCGTCTTCCCGCAGCTCGCGCAGCTTGGGCTGGACGATGTTGCGGTTGTACTGAATGATGTCCTTGCGCGCCATGTTGAAGAGATAGATGGTATCGGGATTGCCTGTTTCGAGGCGTTCATCCACCACTACGGCGCTGCTTTTGTCCCCAGCTTCGAGGTAACCGTACCAGATGGAATTTTTGCTCATGGCTGATTTCTGTCGGATGATTGAAGTGAGATGGCCGTTAATGGCGGAAAAATATATTGCGGCTGCCTCGATAAAAGCAAGAGGGCTGTTGTAATCGTCCCATGAGCGAACTCGGAATTGCCCCCGGACGGCCGCTGACCCCGACGCTGGCGGTGGACATCGTCATCGAAATCGGTGCGCGCCTGGTGCTGATCGAGCGCCGCAATCCGCCTCATGGCTGGGCCCTGCCGGGCGGTTTCGTCGACGTGGGGGAGACGGTGGAGCAGGCCGCCCGGCGCGAGGCCGCCGAGGAGACCGGGCTCGATGTGGAGCTGCTTTGCCTGCTCGGCTGTTATTCCGATCCGTGCCGCGATGCCCGTGGCCACACGGTCAGCGTGGTCTATATCGGGCGCGCGGACGGTGAGCCGCGGGCGCAGGACGATGCGAAAGCGGTCATGTGCGTCGATCCCGAGGCGATCGATGTCGTGCTCGCTTTCGATCACGCCCGTATTCTGGCGGATTACCGTGTCTGGCGCGCGAGCGGGCGGTCTCCAGCCTGGCTTCCTTCGCCGCAGGCCGGTTGCGGTGTCATCGAGGGCCGCGGTGACGATGCCGGCGCTGGCCGGGCAAAGCGCGAGTAGAGCGAAAGACGGAGCGGGGTGGGCTTGAGAGGCAGGTGGGCGGTTTTTTTCGTGCTGCTGGTCTGGCTGTGGCCTGGCGCCGCGCTGCGCTCAGAATTGGCGTGGGAATTGGCACGGGAATCGGCGTGGGAGCCGGTATGGATCCAGGTCGACAGCCGTGAGCGCACGCTGACGGTCATGCAGGGCAGCGAGGCAGTCGAGATTTATTATGGCGTCGCTTTCGGTCGCGGCGGCGTGTCCCCCTTTCGCCTCGAAGGCGACGGCAAGACCCCGACCGGGGTTTTCTACGTATCCTGGATCAATCCCGACAGTGATTATCACCTTTTCTTCGGGCTCGACTACCCCGGTGTGGCGCAAGCGGCGGAAGGGTATATGCGCCGGGCAATCGATCTGCGGACTTACCGCACCATTCTCAACGCGCGCGACCGCGGGCAACTGCCGCCGCAGGACACGCCCCTGGGCGGACATATCGGCATTCATGGTGTGGGGCGCTACGATCCGGACGATCACCGACTGTTCAACTGGACTCAGGGTTGCATCGCACTGACCGACGCGCAGATCGATGAACTGGCGCAATGGATTTCGCTCGGCACCATGGTGGTCATACAGTAGCGAACGCACCGCCTACATGCTTTTATCTGCCGTTGAAAGAGAGGAGCATGTCTTATAGGATTCCAGGTGTCAGGCAGGAAGAGACGAGGCGTAGCGATGGATGACCGCGAGCACGGATTGACCGATCTGAGATCTTCCCCCCCGCACGACACGCTGGCCGATTCCCGGCCGGCAGGCGCGGCGCGGCGTCAGCCGCGCAATTTCCAGCAATGGCTGCTTTGCCGTCTTTTCGACAGTACGGGCAATCCGCCGGTGCAGGTCGTGCTGTGGAACGGCGAGCGTTTTTCTCCCGCCGGCATCAAGCCCGTCGCCCGCCTGCATATCCGCGACCGCAGCGCACTGAGGCGGTTGCTCATCGATCCGGAGCTTTATTTCGGTGATGCTTATGCGCAGGGCCAGGTCGAGGTGGAAGGCGATCTGGTCGAATTCCTGGTCACGGTCTATCGCGGCATGGAGCGGGCCGGTCGCAAGGGGCTGGGCGGGCGGGCGCTCAACTGGTGGCTGCATCGGCCGCGTTCGACCAACCTCACGCGCGCGCGCGACAACATCCACGCGCATTACGATCTCGGCAACGACTTCTACCGTCTCTGGCTCGATCACGAGATGCTCTACACCTGCGCCTATTTCCCGCACGCCGGGGCGACGCTGGAAGAGGCGCAGGCAGCGAAGATGCATCACGTCTGCCGCAAGCTGCGCCTGCAGCCCGGCGAATCGGTGGTCGAGGCCGGCTGCGGCTGGGGCGCGCTCGCGCTGTTCATGGCGCGGCATTACGGGGTACGGGTCAGGGCCTATAACATTTCGCGCGAGCAGATCGCCTTCGCGCGCGCCCGCGCCGAGTCCGAAGGACTGTCCGGCCAGGTGGATTTCGTCGAGGACGATTACCGCAATATCCGCGGCAGCTATGACGCTTTCGTTTCCGTCGGCATGCTGGAGCATGTCGGCACCCGTTACTATCCGGCACTCGGCGATGTGATCAATGGTGTGCTGCGCGAGCAGGGGCGCGGCCTGATCCATTCGATCGGCCGGGTTCGCCCGGGGCCGATGAACGCCTGGATCGAACGCCGCATCTTCCCCGGCGCCTGTCCGCCGAGTCTCGATGAGATGATGGCCATATTCGAGCCGCATCGCTTCGCCGTGCTCGACGTCGAGAACCTGCGCCTGCATTACGCACGGACGCTGGAGCGCTGGCTCGAGCGCTTCGATGCCAACGTCGGCGCCGTCGAAGCGATGTTCGACGGCAAGTTCGTGCGCGCGTGGCGCCTGTATCTCGCCGGCTCGATCGCCGCATTCCTCAGCGGGGAGCTGCAGCTGTATCAGGTGGTGTTCAACCGCGCCGCCAACAATGAAGTGCCGTGGACGCGCGCGCATCTCTATGATGGCGCCGGTGCGGATAAGAACGCGGGCGGGCTCGCATCGAGCCCCAATCAGGATTCGGCGCCGGTTCCAGTTCCAGTTCCGGTTCCGGTGCCGGCGTCGGCCTCGACGCCGCACGCCGGCGAGCGATGAGCGACCCGCGCAGCGACAGCTGCGATGTATTGATCATCGGTGGCGGACCGGCGGGCTCCACCTGCGCTGCGCGCCTGCGCGCGGCCGGTCTCGACGTGCTGGTCATGGACAAGCGGGATTTCCCGCGCGACAAGGTGTGCGCGGGCTGGATCACGCCGGCGGTGGTGGAGACGCTACGTCTCGATGTGTCCGATTACAGCAGGGATCGTGTATTCCAGCCCATTACCGCCTTTCTGACCGGCATGGAAGGGCGGCGCCAGATCGAAACGGTCTATCGCGAGCCGGTCAGCTATGGCATCCGGCGCTGTGAATTCGATCATTATCTGCTGCAGCGTTCCGGCGCGCGTCTGGCGCTCGGCGAGCCTTTCGACGCCATGCGCCGGGAGAACGGGCGCTGGATCGTCAATGAGCGCATCACCGCTGCGCTGGTGATCGGTGCCGGCGGACATTTCTGTCCCGTGGCGCGCCAGCTGGGCGCGCGTCCCGGTCGCAGCGAGCTGGCGGTGACGGCGCAGGAGATCGAGTTCGAAATGGACGCCGAGCAGCGCAGCGCCTGTCGCATCAGGCCCGAGCGCCCGGAGCTGTTCTTCTGCGCCGACATGAAGGGCTACGGCTGGTGCTTCCGCAAGGGGAATTATCTCAACATCGGTCTCGGACGCGAAGGCACGCAACATCTGACCCAGCATACCGGCGTTTTCCGCGCGCGGCTCATCGCCGAAGGAAAGATTTCGGCGCGGACGCCGGAGGATTTCCACGGCCATGCCTATCTGCTCTATACCAGCGGCCGGCGGCCGCTGATCGACGATGATGTGCTGCTGATCGGCGATGCCGCGGGGCTCGCCTATCCGCAGAGCGGCGAGGGCATACGGCCGGCGGTGGAATCCGCCCTGCTAGCGGCCGAGACCGTGCTCGCCGCCGATCGCCGCTATGACCGTGATCGCCTGCAACCCTATGCCGAAGCGCTGGTGCGGCGTTTCGGCCGACGCGGCACGGGTGTGCCGGGCGAGGGCGGACAACTGCTGCCGCAGCGCGTGCTGCAGGCGCTGGGCGCTTCGGTACTCGGTTCGGCATGGTTTTCCCGGCGCGTCGTGCTCGAACGCTGGTTTCTGCACGTGCAGCAGAAACCGCTGGCGATCGGGACGATCGGAGTATGAACGGCCGGTTCTGAACGATGGAAGCCGCCTGTCCCTGGCGGCGATGTATGTCCGCTTCCCTTTTCGCCTGATGCCTGCCCTTATGGCCTACACGGCGACCTTCTTCGCCTTGCTTTCGCCGGCGGTCGCCGGTCTGGGCGCGTGCTGCTCGCCGCGCCGTGCGTCTTCCGCCAGCGTGATCTCGATGATTTCGGCATTGCCGACCATGCGCTGTTTCGTCGTCGCCGTCACCTTGGCCGGTGCCTGCTGGCGGGCGGTGCTGGCCTGGCGGTGCATGCGCAGGATCTTTTCCCGCGCCTGATCGTAGGCATCGCGGTCGAGTATGCCCGCCTCGAACAGCCGGCGGTGCTCGACCAGCTCGGCGCCGAGCCGGCGGTGCGATTTGTGCGGATCGATACGGTGCACGGCGTGGATGCGCTGCATCAGCATGCGGATGAAATCGCGGAATTCTTCGCGCGAGGGCAGATTGTTCACCAGTTCGAGCAGTACGGCGTCACCGTGACGGCTGTGGAAGCGAACCAGGCTGCGCGAGCGCTGAAAGAAGATGACGAAGGAGACCAGCGCGGCATTGAGCAGCAGTACGGTGGCCGGCATCCATATCTGATCGTGCCAGGGCGTCTGCGATATCACGCTGGCCGCGATCAGGGCGGCGGTGGCGAGCGACAGGCCGGCGGCGATGTACAGCCAGCGGCGATCGATGATGGTGAGCAGGTGCGGCGTCGGATCGAGTACGGCGAGGTCGATCCAGTGACGCTCCGCTTTGTGCAGAAAGCGTTTGCGGTGGACGGAGAGGAAGCGGCCGCTGAAGATCGTGTAGTGGGCCGAGGTCAGGCGCGCGTGATTGAATTGGAACAGCTCGACGAGTTCCTCGGGCTGCGCGCCGGTGGAGCGCGTCTCGGATTTCAGTTCGATTTCCTGGGTCGGTAGCGGCAGAGGGGGGCTGACTGCGGTTTTTGCGGCGTACGACATCTGACCTCCGGGTGCGTTGCGTACTGATGGAGCCCATTATCGTCAGTCACCGGGATGATTCCGTGATCCAATTGCCATTTCCACCGCGCCCTTTGCCCCGCCCCTGGTTTTATTCCTCGCGCCGCTCCCTGTATCGATTCACCTATTGATCCCATCGATCCCGGTATCGATCCCGGTATTGATCCCGGTATTGATCAGGGCAGCGATGACCGCGGCGCGCCGCCTGGTCAGCGTTTCCTGATTTATCTCCAGTTCGATGCCGGCATAGGCATGCGGCGGAAAGCGCTCGCGCAGATGGCGGGTGAGGCCGTCGCTGGTGCCGCGATAGGGATAGTTTCTGCGCACGCGCAGCGTGCCGCGCTGCTGCAGCGCCGTTTGCCAATGGCGACAGATCGAGGCTTCCAGCGGCCGCGCCGGATCGTAGAGCAGGCCGATATCGGCATCGCGCCGCCTGCCGTCGAGTACGGCGGTGAAGCTGTGCACCGCTATATGCACGACGGTGTGGCCGCCGCGGATGCGGGCGGCGATCCAGTGCTCGATGCGCTGCCGGTGCGGGAAGTAGTGGCGCTGCAGAATCAGTGCGCGCTGCGCGGCGGGCAGCGCGCGGGTGAGCGGTGAAAACAGCGCCGGGTGATGGGGCGAACGGTTGAGATCGACCAGCAGGCGCGAGATCTCGGCATGGATCAGCGGCGCGCGCCAGGCCGCGCTCAGTGCGCGGGCGCAGGTGAGCGCGCCGATATCGTAGCCGCGGTGGCTGGCCAGGAGCGTGCGCTCGCCGCGGAACGGCGCGCGGAATTCGGCCGGGATGCGGTTGCCGCCGTGCTCGCAGCTGAGCAGGCAGGCGACTTGCCGCGGGCGGCGGGCCGCGATCAAGGGAAGAGCTCGCCTCGCTGCAGGCAGGCGCACAGCCGCGCGTAAACCTGTTCGAGCTCGGTGCGCTGCGGACGTTCCCCGAGTGCGCCCATGATGCGCCGCGCCAGCGTGCCATGGCGCAGATAATGGCGATGAAAGCCGGCGGTGCCGGCAGTGGAGCGGGGGAGCAGCGTCTCGATGAGATGCTGCCACAGATCCTGCGCCCGGCATGGCCCGCGTTCGGGGAAACCGAAGGCGGCGAGCAGGCGCCGGTCTTCCACCAGCGCGCTCTCGGCATCGCGGACGCAGGCTGTGTACACGGCGCGCAGCGCTGCGCTATCCCACTGCTGCAGGGTCTGCATGCCGCACCAGGCTTCTTTGGTCAGCGCGCGTACCGCCGCCGCGACCAGGCCGGCGACGGCGAGGTCGGCGGCCGGACACTCCTGCGTGTCGAGCACGCGGATTTCTATGGCGTAGCGGTCGAAGCGCGCGATCGCGCCGCGGGCGTTGACCCACTCGTGACGCAGAATGCCGTCCGGATCGTGCGGCGCGAGATCGTGGTAGATCCGTCCCAGCAGTTCCTTTTCATAGGCGGCGCGGCTGTAGACCGGCTCGGGAATGACGCCGCCGCTGACCGAGGGCACGCGCCGCGCATTGTCCTTGTAGACGTGCAGGCGGTTGTCGAGGATCCCCGTCGGCGCACCGTCCATCACCGGCGAACTGGCGGCCAGCGCCGGCAGCAGCGGCAGCACGGCGCGCACGGCCGCGTGCAGGCGGGCGAACTCGCGGTCGTCGGCGAAGGGCAGGTTGATGTGCATGCTCTGCAGGTTCGACCAGCCATGGCCGCTGCAGTCGAAGATACGGTTGAACGCTTCGTAGACCGGGCTGTGGTCGTGCGGCCACAGCCTCGTCTCGCGCGCCGGGTTCATCCACGGATGCATGGCGGTCGGCATGAGGCAGCCGCCGAGATCCTTCAGCAGATCGTTGACGCGGTTGACGTCGTGCTGGAAATGCCCGGCCAGACCGTCGAGCGCGGGGGCGGGGCCGTTGGTCTTCAGTTCGATGACGTGCAGCGCCAGCTCGTTCGACCAGCACAGTGCGCCGACATCGACTTCGTCGACGAAATCGCCGCCGATCGCGGCGAGAACGCGGTCGCAGACCGGCAGCACCGCCAGCGTGCCGGCATCGACGATCATGTATTCGATTTCGATGCCGTAAGCGCTGAACAGCCTGAGCCGGTCGACAGCGTCAGCGCGGTTTTCTTTCACCTTTGCGTTCCTCGATGCGCGTGAGGAAGCCGCGCATGATTTCCAGATAGAGGTTGTTGCCGAGCGCGGCGTCTTCTATGCCGTGGTCGATGTTGGGGTTGTCGTTGACCTCCATGACATAGACCTTGTTGTCTATCTCCTTGAGGTCGACGCCGTAAAGACCGTTGCCGATGAGATTGGCGGCCTTGAGGGCGGTGGCGACGATGGCGGCCGGCGCCTGTTCCAGGGCAATGCCCTCGGATCTGCCTTCGCGCGGCCGGCCGCTCTGACCGTGCTGCACGATCTGCCAGTGTCCGCCGACCATGTAATAGCGGCAGGCGTAGAGCGGCTTGCGGTTGAAGACGCCGATGCGCCAGTCGAATGCCGTCGGCAGGAATTCCTGGGCGATGATGAGGTCGGATTTTTCCAGCAGCCGCGTGGCTTCGGCGATGAATTCCGTGCGCGTTCCCGCTTTCATCACGCCCTGGGAAAAGGCGCTGTCGGGCTGTTTCAGAATGCACGGCAGGGAGATCGAGCTCGAGACCGCCTGCATGTTGCCGCGGTTGATGATGGTGGTGCGCGGCGCCGGGATGCGGTGGCGCTGCATCAGCTCGGCGAGATAGACCTTGTTCGTGCACTTGAGGATGGAGCCGGGATCGTCGATGACCACCAGCCCTTCCATCTTCGCGCGGCGCGCGAAGCGGTAGGTGTGGTGATTGACGCCGGTGGTCTCGCGGATGAACAGCGCGTCGAATTCGGCGATGCGGCCGTAGTCGTTCTTGGTGATCATTTCCACGGCGAAATCGAGTTGCTGCGCCGCCTTGACGAATTTGCGCAGTGCCCTGGCGTCCGACGGCGGCTGGATTTCGTCCGGATTGTGCAGGATGGCCATGTCGTAACGCTCGGCCTGCGGCTCGCGCCGGCGCGAGCGCTTGCCGGCGAAGTATTCGCTCGCCGTTTCCATGACGAAGGACTTGTGATCGTCGGGGATGTCGCTCGCCGCGATCGGGCCGATGCTCTGCAGCTGCCAGTTGCGGTTGCTGTGTATGAAGCGCGCCCGCAGCAGGGGCGCGGGAAACAGGTTGAACAGGCTGAGGCTGAGCCGTTCGTAGCGCTTGGCGACGTTGCGTCCGAAATAGATGCTGAGGACGAATTCCTCCGACTTGATCGGCGCGAGGTTTTTCTGGATCAGTTCGAAGAGATCGTCGGAGACGAAGCGCGTGATGGTCTGCGACTTCATGTCCTGGATGGTGTTGACGCTGGGCAGCGGCTTGTGGCCGCGCGCTTCGGCGAGCAGCGAGACGTAGTATCCCAGGCTCTGATAGCGGTAAGAGCGCGACAGGTTGAATACCTTCACGCCGCGCATATCGCTGAAGCGCTGGTCCGACAGATAGGTCTTTGCCGCCACCACTTCCGCTCCGTGTATGTTGAGCGGCCAGTCTTCGGGGTTATTGACTACGATGAATATCGACATGGCGCGGGTCTGGTGAGGTCCTTCTGGTCGGTTCGATTACGAGCAGATTGGCGTCATGGGTCAGAACGCCGAGGAGAATGGCGCTGATGACACGGTCGATGTTGCTTTCATAATAGTGGCTGGGCGCCATCGGGTTGGGATGCAGCGGGTCGATGATCGAGACGGTGCGCATATCGGCCTGATAGCCGCCGAGGATGACGAAGTGGCCGCTCGGATGGCCGCGGATATCGTCGTATGCGCACTCCCTGCCGAACTCGCGCGCGGAATGATAGAGATAAGTCGCACTGAGCCCGGTCAGTATCGGAACGCCGCGTTTGAGATAGCGCCGGATCAGGCCGGTGGTCAGATCCTCGAACCTCAGCCTGCCGCCCAGCGCGAGGAATTCGGCATAGCCCTCGGTGGGAATGGCGTAGCTGGCATCCTTGGCCAGCACCTGGCGCTGCAGCCGGTCGGCGATATCGGGGACGCTGCCATCCGCATCGAACCAGGTCGGATCGAACATCTCCAGATTGTAGGTGTAGATGGTCGCCTTGTAGCCGCGCCGCAGGGCATGGCTGGCGAGAAACACCGCCAGCGTGCCGCCGTGATGCAGGCGCGTGATGCCCTGGATCAGCTGATCCAGCGGCAACTCGTCGCCGAAATAGCGGTAGACCGCATGCAGACAGGTCGGCCCGCAGGTGGTCTCGTCGGGTTGCGGCAGGATGTCGATGCGCATGCGGTTTTCCATCGCGCGATCATACATTTTCGCCTGTGTCGCGGCCAGCTTCGTCCGGTTTTCCGCCGGTTTTCCGCTGTGGCCGGTCGATGGCAGCGCCCTTTGGGGCTGTGCTAGACTGGCCCCGGCGCATGCGATTTGGACGCCTATTCAGACGCCTATTCCAAAGGTGGAGACCGTACGGATGTCGGTCGTACGTTTTTCAAGCGAGGGGTGGTTCTATGTCGACAGGCAAGGTGAAGTGGTTCAATCAGTCGAAGGGGTACGGCTTCATTACCCCGGATGATGGCGGCAAGGATATCTTCGTGCACTATTCCGCCATCCGGCTGGATGGGTTCAAGACGCTGATGGAAGGCCAGAGTGTCAGTTTCGAGACCGAGAATACGGCGAAGGGCATTCAGGCAACGAACGTCGTTCCCGCGCAATAGCACCATCACCGGAAGGGCGCGCTTCGGCCCGCGACAGGTGGGGCCGGAGCAGGGCGGGGCGCGTCCTACCGGTTTATGATGGCCGGTTCACGGCCGATCGACAGCAGGCGCTCATAGCGCGCGCGATTTTTCTCCAGCAGCCGTCTTTGCTCCGCCCAGGCATCCTGCCAGGGCAGGCCGGGCTTCATCAGCGCATCGCACAGCTTCAGCATCCCGTCCACATCCTGCGGACTGACGAATTCCGGCGCCGGTCCGTTCGTGCCGCGGCAGTCGGGGCCGCCTTCGAAACCCTGATTGTGATAATTGCCGAGCGGGATCGACAGGCCGATTGCCGGCACCCCCCAGGCGGTCATGGCGGTCGCTTCACAGGAGCCGCCGTCCATGATGCGCCGCTGATGGCGCCCGGGCAGCCGGGCCTGCGCCGCCGCGGTCAGTATGCGCAGCGCATCGGGGTGAAAGACGGTGCGGCGGTCGCCGAGCCGGACCACCGGGCCTTTGCCGATCTCGGCGCCCG
Organism: uncultured Chromatiales bacterium; assembly: GCA_964388175.1. Classification (GTDB taxonomy): domain Bacteria; phylum Pseudomonadota; class Gammaproteobacteria; order SZUA-140; family SZUA-140; genus JAITWN01. Next base: position 12,645 of record CAYLYS010000048.1, read on the forward strand.
GCAGCGTGCGCGAGGCCTCCAGGCTGACCGCGATGACGGGGCGGCGGCGCTGCTGCAGCCAGCCCAGTTGCAGATGCCCGACCGCGCCCACGAAACCGACTTCCTCCGCCCGGGTGAGCAGTCCGATGAAGGGGCGTTCGCCGCCCGCGGCGCTGCGCCAGAGGCGACGCGCGGTTTCGACGATGGCGAAGACGCCGACCAGATCGTCCGCGGCGGGGCAGTAAATGAGACCGTTCTCTTCCCACACCGGCGCGCGGAAATCGAAGCCGCCGTAGAGCGTCTCGGCTCGCGGCCGCGCCTGTCCGCGGGCGAAGCCGTCGGTGAGACGGATTTCGGCGCTGTCGATGGCCCAGCCGCCCTGGTTGGGCGTGGCTTTGCCGATGATGCCGGCGCCGATGATGCCGTCGTCATCGATCAGCCGCACGCGGGCACCGCGCAGGTGTTTCAGCGGCGAGCCGCCATGCCAGCGTACGGCGAGGCGGTCGGGCGCCAGCCAGCGCGTGCCGTGGAAACCGGGGTGGTCCATGTGGGCGACGAACAGGCGCAACGGCTCTTGCGTGCGTGCGCGCAGCAGGCGCTGGTATGCGCGCGCCGAGGAGGCGCCGAGCACCAGATTGCCGAGCGGATCGAAAAAGCAGGGGATGGACTGTCGTTCGCACCAGGCGAGGACCTGGCGGCTGACGTGATGCTCACGGAACGGCGCCGTCGGCTGCGCCAGCAATTGCAGCAGCCGTCGATGCTGGTCTTTGGTCATGGCGCTCAGCTTAGCAGAGTTCGGCGCGGCGGCAACAGGGAGCGCGGTTGGTGCGATGCGACAGGCCGAGGGGCGTCAGGTGCGCCCGCCCGGGAGCGTGTCCAAAGCGAGTTCACCGGCTGCGCAGATGGTATACAATGGCCGCTCCCGAGGCGGCCGATCCCGATCCAGACCGATGAAAGAACTCATACGCTTTTTTGCCTACACCGGCGCCACCGTTGCCATCATCCTGTTCGTCATCTTCATGGCCCGCTTCGACAATGAGTCGGGTACTTTCCTCATCGCGGTGGCTTCCGTCGTCGTGATCGTGCTGCCGGTAATCGTCGGCATCCTGATGGGAAAACGGGAGCAGGCGAAACGGCGCGAAAGCGATGGGCACGGTTGAGGATGCTTTCTTAACGTATTGTTGTTCATGATTTTCATGGGCCGATTCTCGCGTACTTCATTAACTCTGTCGCGGCCGTGCCGGCAACGGGCGAAGCCGGCGGTGCGGGTGCAGGCGTCATGGCCTCCCGGCGCCGATGAGCTGCGGCCGGACCATCCAGGGTGCTGTGACCATGAGTGAGAATAGCAATCCAAGTAGCGATTTTTCATTGGGATATTATTCCGGCGACCGGATCACCGGCGGGCTCGTCGTGATCCGTCACGCGGGCGGGAGCACGCGGGTCGAAAAAGTCCCGGGCGCCGCCGAGAGCGGGCTGGCGCCGGAGCTCAAGCCGGTCTTCGTCGGCCTCAGTTCGGCGGCGCAGGTGATCCTGCTCGATCCGGCGAGTCGCGAGATCCTGGTGCGGCCGAGCTTCCCCGCCGACGCCTTCCCGGCGCACATCTACGAAGATCCCGGTTCGACGCGCCGCTGGTTCATGAACGACGGCGACAAGCAGAGCGGAAACGATCGCCTCAACTGCGGCGACGCCGGCTCGTCGGTGACCGTGATCGATAACATCGACAGCGCCGCGGCGCGCTTCCTCAAGACCATCTGCGTCGGCCGCGGCCACCACCAGGCGGCCTATACCGCGCCCTCGGCGAGCGCGCCGGACGTGCCGCGCCGCGCCTACATCAGCAACCTCAAGGACGGCACGCTGTCGGTGATCGGCAATGACCCGAGCCATCCCGAGGAATTCCTGCGCCTGATCGACACCATCGATCTGTGCGAACCGGAGCGGGAAGAGGGCGGCGTCACCGCGGCGCCGAACAACGCCTTCCCGCACGGACTGGTCTATTCCGCGCTGACCGGCAGGCTCTACAATCTGAACAACGGCTACGGCACCGTCGCGGTGATCGATCCGCGCAGCAACCGCATCGAGCGCCGTATCGCTTTCAAGGGCAACAGCAATCTGTTCATGGTGCCGGGCGGACGCTACATCATCGGCCGCGGCGCCGACCGCAAATCGGATCCGGCGCACGCCATCGCCCATCTGACCGTGCTCGACGTGCAGAGCATGGAGATCGTCGACCGCCTGTCCCTGCCCGACATCTACATCAGCAAGTACTATTTCAATCCGGAAGGCACCCGGCTCTATCTGACGACGTCGAGTTCGGGCAGTCCGGAGCAGCAGGCGAATCTGAAACAGGATGCGCTGCTGGTCCTCGATCTCACCACGCTGCCGCGGCTCGTGCTGCGGCGCGAACTGCGCCTCGGTTCGTCCTCGGGTTCGCTGGCGTTTGTCCGCGGCGCTGACGGATCGGCCGACGGATCGGCTGGCGGATCGCGCGTCTTTTCCTCCAACGGCGCCGCTGGCGCCGTGGTGGTGATCGACGGCGACAGCGACGAGATCGTGGAAACGATCGCGGTCGGCAGTGCGCTGCCGCATTCGCGGGTCTGGCCGCTCGCCTGAGGCGCGTCGTCGAGCGCCGGTGTTCGCAAGCGCGCTCAGAACCAGAAGCGGGTGCGCAGGAACACGCTGCGCGGAATTTCCTGTCCGGCGAACTCGGTTCCGCCGCCGTTCAGCCGCTGCCCGATGAGGGCGATTTCCCAGTTCCGGTTCTGCCAGGCAAGGCGTGCATCGACGCTGGTGTGGGCGGGGACGCGTGCGCCCGGGGGCAGCTGCAGCGGAGGGCGTGAGCTTGCCCTGCGTACGAGCAGATCGAACTGCATGTGATGGGGCAGGTCGATCATGGAGTGCAGCGCGATCTGATGGTGCGGATCGATGACTTCGATGGTCGAAGCGCCCGGCGCGACCGCCGGGCTCTGCGCGCTGAAATGCGCATCGAAATAGCTGTAGAAGGCGCGCATGCGCCAGCGCTCGTTGAGCGCGATCATGCCGAACACCTCCGCTCCCCAGCTTTGCGCCTTGAAGTCATTGGCGATGCGCAGCTCGGCTGGCGGGCCGGGATCGCCGTTGAAACTGCGCAGATCATAGTAGTCGTTGTAGTACAGCGCCAGCGATAGCGAGGCGCGCGGGCCGGCCTGCAGGCGGTAGCCGAGCTCGTAGGCAATGGCTTTCTCGGCGGCGAAATCGGGGTTGCCGGAAAGCCCTTCGGTGTCGACCAGGTCGGTATCGAAGCGACTCGGCGTGCGTACCGCGCGCGAGACCGCCGACCACAGCATGTGGGTATCGTGCGGCATCCATGCCAGGCGCGCGCCGGGCTGCAGCTCGAAGCCGGAGAATTCATTCTCGCCCAGCTTCGCTCCCATGGTCAGGACCAGGCGCTGCGGCATGAGTGCGAACGTGCCTTGCAGAAAGCCGTTGAGCGCGTGCAGCCTGCGCTGCGACGGGTTGAATTCCAGCGTGACCGGATTGGTCAGCGAATCGCGGATGAAGCGGTAGTTCGCGCCCCAGACGATGTCGATGTCCTCGCCGACGGGGAAGCTGTGCTGCAGATCGATATCGAAGGTTTCGGTTTCGAAGTCGACGCTGCCCATGTCGCGCCAGCGCCGATCGACATAGCTTGCCAGTCGTATGCCGCTGTCACCGGCATAATGCCGCTGCCAGACGGCCATCAGGTTCTGGCCGTCCATGCCGTCGTGCGGCCCGTTGCCTTCACTGCCATCGTAGAAATCGCCCTGCAGCGTCAGCGCATCGCGCTCCGATGCGTCGATGTCGAGGCGGAAGCTGGCCTGGTTCATCTGCCATTCGTCGCGACCGTCGGCATAGGTCGCGTCGCGCTGCATGTGCTGGCCGGAGACGCGGAAATGGCCATGTTTGCCGATCGCGCCGCCGTAGCGGAGAGAATAGTCCTTGATCAGATTGCCGATGCTCACGTTGCCGTAAACGCCCTGGGTTTCGGCGGCGTGCCGGCGGATGACGTGAATGACGCCGTTGACCGCGTTCACGCCCCAGAGCGGCGATCCCGGCCCGCTGACCACTTCGATGCGGTCGATATCGTCCAGCAGTACGTTGTTCGAATCCCAGAACACGCCGCCGAACACGGGCGAGTAGATCGCGCGGCCGTCGATCATCACCAGCAATTTGTTGGCGAGGCTGCCGGTCGGAGTCGGCGAGCCGCTGAATCCGCGCGCCGTGATCGACCAGTCGTTCGAACTGATCTGCGCCACCTGCAGATTGGGGGCGAGGCGCATCGCCTCGGGCAACAGGGTGACGCCCGAGCGGCGGATTTCCTCGCCGGTGACCACCTGTATCGCCGCCGGCGCGGTGGCCAGCGGTTGGGGCCGGCGAGAAACCGAAGTGATGGGAACCTGTGTCAGTTCTTCGATGCTGAGATCGGCCAGCGAGGACACCATGGGCGAGTGCGCGAGCGTGTCGGTCGGCATGCAACACGACAACAGGAGAGGCAGCAACGGGAGGCCATGCGGCGAACGATCGCGCTGGGTCATCACGCGCACTCCCGGCCCTGACGGGTGCCTGCGTCTCGCTGGTACGGTTTGATGCGATACCGTTCCATTTGCAAGATGCGCTATACTCACGCATCCACTGTGGCGTAAAGCGATAACCGTTTCAACACAGGGGTCGTGCGTACGTAGCCCCGGTGTTTCTCCATTCGTGCAATCCGCGTCGGCAAGCTCCCGCAGGTGGCGGGCCGGCGAGACCTGCCGGGAGAACGCATGTCGGAAACGCGTATAAGCATTTCCTGCCCCCGTCGTCGCCGGACGCATCGTCGCCCGCCTGCGCACGACCGTCCACGCGCCCGCCTCGCATGCCGCCCGGGAAAAATACAGACGTTTTCTTTCGTGCTGATGTTTTTCTGCGCCTCCTTTGTGGCGGCGGCCGAGCATGGGTGGACCCTCTCTTCGCTCGAACATCGTCTGGAATATGAGATCAAGGCGGCGTTTCTCTATCAATTCGGCTCCTATGTCGATTGGCCGGCCGGCACGTTCGATACCGATCAGGCGCCGCTGCGCATCGGCGTGCTGGCCGATGACGCCGTCTTCGAACTGCTGACGGATATCGTCCGTCACAGAACGGTGCAGGGGCGCGCGGTCGAGGTCGTGCGTCTGGACAGCCGGGACGATCCGTCCCGGCTGCATATGCTGTTCATCGGCGCCGGGCAGCACAGCGAGAAAACGCGGGAAGTGCTGGAGCGCGTACGCGCCCACCCGGTGCTGACGGTGGTCGATGCCGGCGTTTTCGCCGACGGCATCATCAGATTCGTCATCGAGCAGGACCGCGTGCGTTTCGACATCGCGCTCGACAGAGCGGGGGAGAGCGGGATACGCATCAGCTCGCGGCTGCTCGGCGTGGCGCGCCGCGTGCAGGAGGGCGACTCATGACCCGGCTCCGACTGATGAGTTCGATCAGGCTGAAGATATTGGCCGCCATCCTGGTCACGACCGCGATCGCGCTGGTGGTCGCCGGCACCGCGATGCTGATACTTTCGCTGCGCGATTATCGCGAGGCGGCGGTGCGCGATATACAGACGCAGATGGTGCTGCTGGGGCGGGTGTCGGCGCCGGCGCTGCAGTTCGATGATCCGCTGGCGGCGGCGGAAAATCTCGGCCTGCTCGATATCCGCCCCAACGTGCAGGCGGCGGCGCTGTACGATGCGCGCGGACATCTCTTCGCCAGCTACGTGCGCCACGGCCACAGCGGCGACCTGCCGCGTTTCCCCGGCAATGAGGATGTCTGGGTGGAGAGTGGAACGATGGCCGCTTTCCACCGCATCGTCGGTGAGGACCAGATCCTCGGCACGCTCTATGCGCGCACCAGCTATCAGCTGCGTGACCGCCTGATCGAGGGGCTCGGCGTCGTCACGCTGATCGTTTTGATGGCGCTGGTCGTCGCCGTTTTCGTCAGCGGCTGGCTGCAGTCGTTTCTGACCGGCCCCATGCTTTCCATCGCCGCCACCGCCCGAGAGGTGGTGACGCGGCGCGATTACTCCCTGCGCGCCACCAAGATGAGCAACGACGAAGTGGGTACGATGGTCGATGCCTTCAACGCCATGCTGGCGGAAATAGAGGCGCGCGCGGGCGAGCTCGAGCGCTCCAACCTGGGCCTGCAGAACGAGATCGCCGAGCGCCGCCGCATCGAGCGGGAAGTATGGCGGCTCAATCTCGAGCTCGATTCCCGCGTCAAGGAGCGCACGCTGCAGCTCGAAAGCGCCAATGCCGAACTGGAGTCATTCGCCTATTCGGTTTCGCACGATCTGCGCGCACCGCTGCGCTCGATCGACGGCTACAGCCAGGCCTTGACGGAAGATCTGGGCGAGCGCCTGCCGGCCGATGCGGTGCGCTATCTCGACAAGATACGCAGTTCCACGCAGCGCATGGGGCAGCTGATCGAGGATCTGCTCAATCTGTCGCGCCTGTCGCGCACCGATCTGCATCCGACGACGCTGGATCTGTCGGAAATGGCGCGCCAGGTGATCGACGTACTGCGTCAGCGCGCTCCCGAGCGGGAGGTGAATGTCACCATCTGGGAAAACATGAAGGCGGTGGGTGATCCGCGCCTGGTGCGCATCGCCCTGGAAAACCTGCTGGATAACGCCTGGAAGTTCACGCAAGGGGCCGAGCGGCCGACGATAGAAGTCGGCAGCATGCAGGAAGAGGGCCGTTCGGTCTATTTCGTGCGGGATAACGGCGTCGGTTTCGATATGGCATACTCCAACAAGCTGTTCGGTGTATTCCAGCGTCTGCACGGGCAGAATGAATTCCCCGGGACCGGTATCGGGCTTGCTACCGTGCATCGTATCGTACAGCGTCATGGCGGACATATCTGGGTCAATGCCGCACCCGGTAAAGGCGCCGTATTTTTCTTCACACTGAGCGATGGTGCGCGCCCGCAGCGCGACGGATAACGCAAAGGAGGCGGTATGGCCAGAAAGGTGATCCTGCTCGTCGAAGACTGTGCCGAGGATGAGGAGCTCACCGTCAGGTCGCTGCGCAAGGCGCAGATCGCCGACGAAATCGTGGTGACGCGGGACGGCAAGGAGGCGCTGGAGTATCTGTTCTGCGAAGGCGTTTACCGCGATCGCGGACGCGAGGAACAGCCGGCGGTGATCCTGCTCGATCTGAAGCTGCCCAAACTCGATGGCGTAGAGGTGTTGTCGCGTCTGCGCGCCGATGAGCGCACGCGCTGCATTCCGGTGGTGGTGCTCCCCTCGTCCAGCGAGGAAGCGGACGTGATGCGCTCTTACCGCTCAGGTGCGAACAGCTATGTGCGCAAGCCGGTTTCCTTTCCGCGTTTCGCCGACACCATCACCGAGCTCGGTCTGTACTGGATGACGCTGAATCGCTGCCCGGAGCAGCATGCGCGCCCGGAGTGAGTGCCAGAGACAGATTTGAAATCCTGTCCCGGTTCTTCTCTTCTCCCCTTGGCAAGGGGAAGCTGATTGCTGCTCTGCCAGGGAAGATTGTCAGCGCTCCCATCACGCTGACAAACCCGCCGCTTTCTCTCTCCTGACCAAGGAAAAACCAGTTCTTCCCTTCCTGCCAGGCGGAAGCCCGGAGGGATCGGATGCCACCGCGATCCGTCCCGCCGATCAGGGTCCGTTCAGCGTCGATCCGGTCCGGGTGAACCGATACCGGCTCGACGCTGCGCGGTGTAAGACTTCTGCGGTATAAGACTTCTAAGGTCTGTTCTGCACAATCACACCAGATCGAAGCGGTCGAGGTTCATCACCTTGGTCCACGCCGCCACGAAGTCGTTGACGAACTTCCTGCGCGCGTCCGCGCTCGCGTAGACTTCGGCCAGTGCGCGCAGCACCGAGTTGGCGCCGAAGACCAGGTCGACGCGGGTGCCGATCCACTTCACCTCGCCGGTCTTGCGATCGCGTCCCTCGAATACGTCTTTGGCTTCCGACGCTGGCTTCCACTCCGTGCCCATGTCGAGCAGATTGACGGAGAAGTCGTTGCTCAGCGTGC
>CAYLYS010000049.1:0-18451 GCA_964388175.1 uncultured Chromatiales bacterium
TCATTGCAACCCTTGACAGCCATACCAACACCTAAGCCCGCAAGTCCCCACTTGACCGCCGGAATCACGGCTGCGCAAAACGGGCACAGCCCAGTCGGATCAATGTAGCTGACCGGATTCCCATCGACATATGCATAAGTATTCAACCCGCCCGCCAATCCAATCGGATCACTCTGCGTATACCGCCCGATGCTCGCATCGTAATACCGATGCCAGTTGTACCACAGGTCACTCTCCGCATCGTAGTACTGTCCGGGGAAGCCGATATTGAAACCGCCGATGCTGTTGGTGGTAACCGTCCTGCCAAACGCTTGATTGTGCGCACGCCACACCACGGTCTTGCTGCCGTTGGTCACCGCCTCCGGCCTGCCCAAGTGATCGTTGTGCACATAGTACAGCGCACCGCCATGGATCAGTCCGATGGGCGCGCCGTGCAGCCAGATGTACTGGCGACTGAGCGCCGTGGCACCGCTGGCGGTTTCTCCGAGCAGTGCACCGTCCGGCGTGTATACGTAGTTGATGTTCCCGGCCGCACCCGTCTTGCGCACCCGCTGCTGCAAGGCGTTGTAATGGTAGGTCGTGGTGCCGGCGCTACCGACCACCGCCGCACGCTACCGCTCGACAAGAAGGGCGAGCTGGTTCAGGCCCATGCCGACTTCCAGCTGGTGATTTCCTACAACCCCGGCTACCAGACCCTGATGAAGGACCTGAAGCAATCCACCAAGCAGCGCTTCGCCGCCTTCGACTTCGATTACGCCGACGCCGCAACGGAAACGCGGATCGTGGCGCGCGAAACCGGCATCGACGAGGAACTGGCCGCGCGCCTGGTGAAGATCGGCGCCGTCGCCCGCGGACTCAAGGGCCACGGGCTGGACGAAGGCATCTCGACGCGCCTGCTGGTGTACGCCGCGGCGCTGATCCGCGACGGCGTGGCGCCGGCCGACGCCTGCCGGATGACACTGGTGCGGCCGATCACCGACGACGTGGACATCCGCGACACGCTGGACCACGCGATCGACGCCACTTTCGCGTAACGGACACGGCGCGGCGCTGCAGAAAATTCCTTACTGGCTCCCCAAAGAAAGTCCGTGGGCTGATAAAACGCTTGTTACAGGTTGACTTGGCCGCCCCCATTGGGGCAAACGGTCCTTACAAATTTCTTCGATCGACCAGCGCTCGTTGACTGCGCCCGGCACAGGCATTGGTACTCGCGGCCTGACGAACTTCTTGCGTCGCTTCGTGCGAACCTGCAGGCCTTCCTCGCGGTAGAGCCGGTAGGTCCGCTTGCGGTTCTGCACCAGACCTTCGGCCTTGAGCAGGCCATGCAGTGTCGGGTAGCCGTAGCGCGGATATTGCTCGGCCAGGCTCTTCAATCGCATACGCAGACATTCATCTCCGCGCCGGCACGAAGCATAGCGGTGTACTGACCTGGAGAGCCCCGCCAATCGACACGCCCGCCGCTCCGAAAGGCCGAGCTGCGCCACCAGGTGTGCAGCCGCTTTCCGACGCGCGGCAGGCGTTACCATTTTCCCCGCGCAATCTCCTTCAGCGCCGCATTATCCAACAGGCTGTCCGCCAGCAGGCGCTTGAGCCTGGTGTTTTCGTCCTCGAGTGCACGAAGGCGCTTGGCGTCAGAAACCTCCATGCCGCCGAACTTCGCCTTCCAGCGATAGATCGACTGCTCGCTGACCCCGTGGCGTCTGGCCAGGACCGCGGCGCTCGCCCCGGCCTCATGCTCCTTGAGAATGCCGATGATCTTCTCTTCGGCGAACCGTTTCTTCTTCATTATGGGGACCTCCCTTGGGAGTAATTATAGGAAATCCCACATCGGAACTGGTACGGATTACGGGGGTACGGTCAAAGTCAACCTGCCCCATTCCTTGTTACCTCTCACCATGATCACGATGGCCACGAACAGCCATAACCCAATGCAAAACAATCCCCGCAGTCATTATAACGAACCCACATAGGGACAAAAACCAACCAAGGTACAAAAGTGCAAATCCAAAAACATCACCCAAGGAATTCTCTGTCAAATCTCGAATGGCGCCGCCAGAGAACGAAACTCCGCCGCCTAAGGGAACTATCAGAAAACCGATAATCATCAACTGCGGCACGGAGCACCTGCTTTTCAGATGCCGACAACGTCCCGATAACCATGCCCAACATCTAGCTCTCATATGATTCATCGAAATGGATTCCTGCATATAGTGCGCATTTCACATCTCAGAGAGCTAACTCCTAGGCCTCCTCCCACGCCAGCAAATCCCCTCGCACCTCCTGTTGGGCTGCCAGCCCCGCCATGATCCACGGATAGCCCACCGGTCTTTCCAAACCCCAAATCCACATTAAGTCGATCAGACTCTGATTGACTTTCGCCCTTACAGAATTCGCCCTTGGTAATGCCGGCAGATCCACCAACACTAGCAAACCCTCCAATTGTGAATTGGCTTGAACAGGTCTCTACAATACGGCAGAAATTCCCAGAAGTATCGAAACCAAAGCCCCATTCCTTGGTGCCACCCCATTCAGCAAAAGAGAGATTACCTCCAAACATAACGGAAAATTTCAGAAGCCCTAGCGGATCTGTCCAATTGATTGGGTCATTATCAACATACGCATACGTGCTTATCCCGCCCTCCAACCCAATAGGATCACTCTGCGTATACCGCCCAATGCTCGCATCGTAATACCGATGCCAGTTGTACCACAGGTCGCTCTCCGCATCGTAGTACTGTCCGGGGAAGCCGATATTCAATCCACCGATGCTGTTGGTGGTAACCGTTCTGCCAAACGCCTGATTGTGCGCCCGCCACACGACGGCCTTGCTGCCGTTGGTCACCACCTCCGGCCTGCCCAAATGATCGTTGTGCACATAGTACAGCGCACCGCCATGGATCAGCCCGATGGGCGCGCCGTGCAGCCAGATGTACTCGCGGCTGAGCGTCGTGGAACCGCTCGCGGTTTCTCCGAGCAGGGCACCGTCCGGCGTGTACAGATAGTTGATGTTTCCAGCCGCGCCCGTCTTGCGCATCCGCTGCTGCAAGGCATTGTAGTGGTAGGTCGTGGTGCCGGCGCTGGTAGCAACCGTCTTCTGGCGATTGAACGCATCGTAGGTATAGGTGGCGGTGCCACCGGCGCCGGTCTTCTGAGTGACGTTGCCGAGGGCATTGAAGGTATAGGACCTCGCGTTCGCACCCGAGATGCCGGTCAGGCGGTTGTTGGCCGTGGCGATGCTGTAGCTGCTGCTGCCCGCCGCGCCGGTCTGTCCTGTACGGTTGCCGTTGGCATCGTAAGCCCAGCTCTCGCTCTGACCGGACTGCGCGGCAACGAGCCTCGAAGCAGTATCGTACTGGTAAGTCGCCGATTGTCCGGACGGAATGCCGTCGAGAATCGCAACGATCCGGTCGTTGAGATCGTAACCGTAGCTCAGCGCCTGCACGGCGGGCGAAGCGATATTGCCGACACGGTAATCGAGGTCGTGCGGCGTTGAACGCTGGAGTCCGTTACCGAAAGTCCATCCGGAAGGCGGACCATAGGGATAGTAGGCGATGTTGCTCGCCAATGTATTAGTGACCGAACCGATCTTGGCCTTCACCGTCTTGACCCGGCCAAGCGTATCGTACTCATAGAGCGCCTGGTTGCCGCCGGGATAGGTGATGGCAGTGACCCGTCCGTGAGCATCGTAGATCCAGCTGGTGGTATAGCCGGTACCATTGATGGTGGCAACCTGACTGCTGAGCGATCCGTCCTTATTGTAGGTATAAGCCGTGGTTCCAGCCGCGTCGCTGGTAGCACAGAGCCGGCCCTTGCCGTTGGTGCAATTGTCGTAGGTCCAGCTTTGGGTCTGGCCGCTGGATGTGGCCTGGGTGATCCTTCCCAGGGCATCGTGGGTGAAGCTGGTGGTGACGTTGTTGGCCCGCGTCATCTGGGTCACGCGACCAGCTATGTCATAAGTGAAGGTGGCCGTCCCGGTATCGGGGCTGCTCATGCTGACGAGATTACCGAGACCGTCGTACTGGTAGCTGGTCATCTTCCCGCGCGGATCGGTGACCTCAACGAGGTTACCGGCAGCATCGTAGCCATACCATGTCGTGTTTCCAAGCGGATCGACGGTACGCTTCAGTTCGTTATGCAATGAGTACTCGTTGCTCGTGATGTATCCCGCTCCATCAGTGATCGACAGGATGTTGCCGTTGTTGTCCCGCTCATACTCGACGCTTTGGCCGTTATTGCCAGTTTCTCCTATCAAGCGCCCGATCTCATCCGTCTCCAGCGTCCTGGAGAAGTGCAAGGTGCCGCCCGCACGATATTCCACCCCTTCAACGTGACCGAGCGCTGTACGCGTGTACTGCGCATTTATCAGGCCATTGCGGGCAACGGAGCTGATAGAGCCATTGGAGGCGTATTGAGCAGTTTCGGTGATGCCGAGCGCAGTGGCCTGGGTAACGCCGAACGGACCATAGGTCCAAGTGGCGGTTCGGGTTTGCGAGCCAACCGTTGCCTGCTGGTTGATGAGCCTTCCCCGTGCGTCGTAACTCAAGCTGGTCACAAGCCCGTTCGGATCGGTCACGGTTTGCGGTAAACCAAGGCCGTTATGGTTACCGTAGGTGGTAACATAGCCCAGTGCATTGGTGACCGTGAGGAGATATCCTTTGTTGTTCCAGGTCTGAATGATCCTGTCCACGGTACCGGAGAGCGGTCCATCGATGGTAAGCTGGGCTGGAATGCTGTTGCTATGGAAGGTGTAGGTATAGTTAGTGGTCCGGCACTGGTTAGGGACACCGACATTTTTGCGATTGCAGTGCGTAACGCTCTGCAGGCGGGTCTTGGCAGCGTGAGACGTCGGATAGTAAGTATAGGTGACCTCGTCTATTGGTTCGGAAGTGCTTGCTCCATAGCGTTTGATGGAAGCCACCCTGTCCGGCATGTTCAGCCAGGTGTACTTGGTAATACGGACCTCGCTTGGCAGTATATCGTGATAGCCACGCCTTTCTTCGATCACACGCACCTTGGCATCACGCACGTACTCCGTCCTGGCACCTTGCCAGTCTTCCTCCCAGGATATGTAACCTGATGCATATCCCCTTCTGGCGGTTGTGGCTGGACAATTCTGGACACCGCTCCGTTCGATCTGTTTGAGACGGCGCTTTCCACCGACGGTCTCGAAAACATATTTTGTCTGGGCACCTCGCGCGTTGGTTGCCAGCGTGTAATCGTTACCATAGGTAAAACTGGTAGCATTGGTCCCATCGAAACGGGCACTTTGAGAAACTCGATCACCATTATAAGTGTAGCGACTATAACGAACACCGTTGCGGGAGATACCGGTCAGCTGATTTGGTTCAGCACCGCTTTCTCCGTAATGGTAAGCGACAGACCCTGTGGTTCCGGGATATGTGACACCGATCAAACGGCTATTGCTGTATGTGTAATCGTAACGCTTCCCATCGGGATCCGTTACCCCCGCGATGTCGTCGCCATTCCAATGGAACTGGACGACGCGCCCTGAAGTGTGCGTTACTTTGTCTACTCGACCACCCGAAAGATAGGTTAACGTCCAACCGATCCCTTCCGGGTTGTGCTTGCTGAGAATCGACCCCTGTAGGTTATAGACTTCGATCCCACCCTCCTCCGGAACAACGTGCCATCTGTTCGTGCTATAGCTAAAATAGTAGCTTCCTATGCCTCCAATAGAACCATCCGGAAGCATACGCTGTACATCAACCATGAATAACTGATCGGAGCTATCATCCGGAGGCGGACAAAGCGTGTTCTCTGATCGTCCATAGGCCGGCCCATAAAAGGGACCACAGAATTCGTAGCCGATACCGAAATTCTCGTAGGTTACGAACAAACCGTAGTCGAATCCATGCCGCCAGCGTAAACCAATATGTCCGCGTTGCAGAGTGGAGGTAGACTGACTGTTGTAGTGCCGCACAAACTGCAATGGCATCGCCATATCGCTGGCATCAATGAAATCAACTTCGGTATGAAGCTTGTTTCCCGTGGCCACGCCAACGGGATTTCCTTCCGTCAGACATTCTTCGACAGACCGATCCTCCGGCGCTAATGACCCAAGACCATCTTGAGGCGAAAGCACACTAGCTGGCGGGTAATAACCGCTGCCACCATAGCTATCGTCCTCACCGTAAACCACTTGGTTACAATCAGGCGCAGCAGCCCAAGTATTGCATTCTGCGGAAGCGCTCACGGTGATTTTTTCGAGTTCAGTGATCGGAGTCGACCGACCTGGACCTGGATTTTCCCGTGGCGATGGCAGAGGCGCCTCACCGCCGCAGTCGAACCAGTCACCTGAAAGATCACATGCATTCATGTTTTGTGCGGACACACATGCTTGCGCATCCAGAAGGATCATATAGATGTATTCAGGCTTGTACGAACAATTACCAAAACTGGAATTAGCAATGACATCCGCGATAGTGAGAGCTGATACGGGCAATGGGATTCCCAGCAATCCAAACGCAGCCAGAAAATACCAGGACCTACGATTCTCAGCCCAACAACTCACGCCTATCATTGAATACACTCCTAGACTAGAACCTTAATCCTCTGCGTCGCCCAAAAAATCGTGAATGACTCACTAATGAAATAGACGGCTGTCGGGCACGCGAGGAACATATCGTTTTATTTAAGATAAGAAAAAACCCACGGCAAACTCATGCCTGCCGCGGGTCTTTTCACTGCACCAATCGAGGGATCAGAACCGTGCGTTCAGACTGATCCAGTACGCGCGCGCCTTGTCCTTGTTGTTGTAGTCATCGAAGAACAAGGTCTCATTGGTATCAAGATAGTCGCCATCGCTGTTCAGATCACGGAACTCGGTTTTGTAGGTAGTAAAATCCCGATCCAGCAGATTGTTGACCCGCGCGTTGACGGTGAGCCAGTGGGTGGCCCGGTACGAAGCGCCCAGGTGGAGCACTTCGTAGTCCTTGTAGTACAGCTCATCGCCGGTGATCGCATGCAGGCCGCGGTAACGCTTGGAGCGCATCTCGGCCGTCAGGAACACATTGAGCTTGTCGGTTGCAAACCAGTCCAGCGTGGCGTTGGCCATATGCTTGGCGCTGTTGCCCAGCGGCCGGCCTTCCTGTGCGCCGCTCTTCTGCTCGCTGTCGGTGTAGGTGTAGTTGGCACGGAAGCCGACGCTGCGCGTGATCTGCCAACGGCCCGCCACTTCGGCGCCCTCGATCACCACTTCGTCGATGTTGATCGGTACGTTACCGCTGGTATAGCCGAGTTCGGCAAATTCGCCGCTCGGGCATTCAAGCGCCAGGCCGGTGCCGCAAGATTCCGTGGACAGCTTGTCATCGAAGGTATTGCGGAACACGGTGGCGTTGAAGTTGTGGCCGTCGGGATGCTGCCAGTAAACGGCCAGCTCGTTGCTGACGCTGGTTTCCGGCTTGAGGTTGGGATTGCCGTACAGCGGAAGGACGCCCTGTCCGCCGAAGCCGGTGATGCCGTCATAGAGCTGGGTGGTCTTGGGCGTCTTGAAGCCGGTGCTGACACCGCCCTTCACGGTCCACTGCGGGCTGACGGTATACACACCGTAGAGGCGGGGGCTGACATGGTCACCGAACACCTCGTGGTCGTCGTAGCGCACGCCGGCGGTGATGGCCAGCGGCTCGATCACATACCAGGTATCCTCGGCGAACAGCGAATACATATTGTGATCCTGCACACCCCCCGGCTGCCCGCCTTCCATGCCGAACACGCCGTCGGTCAGTTCACCGCGAATGACCTGGGTGCCGACGACGGCGGTGTGGTTTCCGGCCAGTTGGAACGGAATATCCAGCTTGGCATCCAGCGTGTACTGGGCGCTCTCGAGCGTGCGCTTGGGACGCGGCAGGAACGTCTCCTCGGCGAGATCCCTGCGCTCGTCCGCCGTCAACCCGGCATAAGGGCCGACGCCATCCCACATATCCTGGAGCTGTTGGCGCTCGGCCACCGTGAACGGCAGGGTACGGCCGTCGTTGTTGGTGGCCACATACGACAGCGAGGTGAAGCTGTTGCCGAAGCCCCACTTGCCTTCGTGCGTCAGCGCCCATGCGTCACGGGTGAATTCCTGGGTGGCGCTGTAGCCGACCTGGGGAGCAACCACGCCGCCTGGCGCGCGCCAGACAGAGTTGATGTTGTCGACGGTGCCGACCGGATATTCCAGGTTGCCGGCATCGTTGATCTTGATCGCATTGTCGTACTCCTGGCGGGAGGTATCGTAGTCCAGGGTCACGATCTGGTTGCTGGTCGGCATCCACTCCAGGCTGATGCCGCCGGCCTTGTTGGTGTTGTCCACCGTCTTGCCGCCGCCACCGAAGCCGAGTGAGCGCGTGCGCTCCACGCCGGCCGGATCGATGATGGTGTCGTAGACCGGATTGGAGGCATCGCGGTCATACCAGCTGGCGCGCGCGCTGAGGTTCAGCTTGCCGGGCACGAGCGGGCCGGTGACGAAGAGGTCCGCGGTGGTATCGTCGCCGAACTCATCATCGGTCTCGAACGTGCGGCCGATGCTGACCGAGCCGTGCCAACGATCGAGCGTCCGCTTGGTGATGATGTTGATCACGCCGCCCATGGCATCGGCGCCGTACAGGGTCGAGGCCGGTCCGCGAATGACCTCGATGCGTTCGATCGCGTCCAGCGGCGGAATGTGGTTGAACTGGTTGCCGCCGAAGTTGTTCGGGTAGATATCGCCGTGATTGTTCTGGCGCTTGCCGTTGACCAGGATCAGCGTGTAGTCCGATCCCATGCCGCGCATGGAGATCGTGCCCTGACCTGTCTTGTCCCGCGTCTCGCCGACATCGACGCCCTCGAGGTCGCGGACGGCGTCCAGCAGCGTCATATAAGGACGCTGGGCCAGATCTTCCTGGGTGATCACACTGATGCTGGCCGGCGCATCGACGAGTTTCTGCTCGAAACCGGCGGCGGTCACGACCAGTTTATCGAGACTGGCGGAAGCAGCGTCTTGTGCCAGAACAGGTGAAAACGGGAAAAGTACCGCTGCAGCGACCGCCGCAGCAAGTGGAGTCCGTACTCGGACCTCATGTCCGCAATGAACAACACGCATCTCAAATATCTCCCCAAATCAATTATATAAACGTTATTCCGCCCCATTCCCCAAGACGGTTATGGACAAATAAAGCACGAAGTCACGAATATTAATGAGAATGATTCAATTTATCAATTGTATTTTTACTATTGATTGCAATCAGTGGGCATACGCTTCCAGAACATGGCCCAAAGCAGTACGCCGGATTCAGTCCTGCAGATCAGGGGGAGTTAACGCGGAGGGAATCGATATGAACAGAAATGCCGGGGCATCGACGGGTAGCGGTGGATCATCGCCCTGCTCGATCTCGGCATCCATCGCCATCTCGAGGTACGAACGACGAAAAGCTTCAACGCATCATTTGATATCCCCGAACAATATCTCGAAGCCGAAATAAAGCCGTCGATCGACGCGGAAATCGTTTATACGCTCACGGATGATCTGTGGGCGCAGTTCGAGAATCAGCCAGTCGCGGTGGACCAGGCTGCGCCAGCGCATCTGCGCGTAATAGCTGGTGACGTGGTGATTGGGCTCGCTTTCGGCCTGCATGCCGAGCTGCCACAGCAGGCCGCGGCGCCGGCTGAGCGTGTGCAGGAGCGACAGCACCTGGTCGTAGTAGAAACGCTCGTCGCGATGAAACCAAGTGGCGGTGCTGTTGCTGCGCACCAGCATGTCGAGGTCGAGCGGATATTCCACGCGCAGCTCGCTCGATGCACCGAGGCCGCGTTCGTGGTACCAGAACACCGACTGGCTGGGACGCACGCCCCACGCCCCCACCGGGTTGAAATCGCGATAAACGCGCGCGCGGGTGAGCAGATCGATCGGATCGCCGGAGCGCAATCCCACCGAGAACGAAGTCTGCCAGTCTTCCAGCATTTTCAGATAGCGCAGCGAAAGCGACCGGCGCTCGTTGCCGTCGAGCTCACGCTCGGCATTGCGTTCGCGATCGAGCGGATCGTCGAAGTCGTCACTCTCGAAGATCAGGCTCCAGCGTTTCTTGGCGCCGGGCAATTCGAGACGGATGTTGGCGCGCGGTTCGAAGCGGCTGCCGCCGGCATCGTCGAGACGCTGGATGAAGCGCAGACGCAGCAGGGAATCATAGGCTTCGTCGGCATAGGTCTCGCGCGCGCCCAGCATGTGATCCATACCGCGCGACAGGTTGATGACGGTACGGGTCAGCGCTTCCTGCCCATCCTCGAGCGCCTGCAGCACGAAGCCGGGCTCGCTGTCTTCATCGTCTTCATCCGCCGCCACGGCGTCATCATCCTGGCGCTCGGCACCGTACACGCTCGGGAACGGATCGAACGGGTCTTCCGGCATCGGGTTCGCCCGATCCGCCATGCGCAGCCATACCGGATCGAGCGCGAGCGGATCCGGACGCTCGACGGATGCCCACGCGCACGACCCGGCCAGCATCAGGGCCAGGCATGCGGGTGTGCCATACCAGTTCTTTTTCCGTCGCACGAAATACATGGTCTATGGAAATGGGCTTATGATACAGGGAAATCGCCACGGCTCTCCGTTTCGAGCCCTCTCTATCATCGGCCGCCGCCCGCCTCTTCTGTCGCCGGACCGAAACGTCGGCGCATTGACAGTCATCCTGCATGCATGCACACTCAGGACCATGTTCATGTTCGAGCTCAAAGCCGCCATCGTCTCCGCACTCCCGCTGTGGGTCGTGCGACGTCGCCGCTGCGTGCCCGAAGGTACTCTGAACGCCTAAATCCAAGCATCCAAACAGAGCATCGAAAGGCCGCAGCCCCACCCGGGACCGCGGCCTTTCTTTTTTTATACCTTTAATTTTTTGTACGCGGGGAAACGATGTCGATACCGGCGGCATACATAGGCGTGATCCTGATCTGGTCGACGACGCCGCTCGCCATCAAGTGGAGCGGCGAAGGACCGGGCTTTCTCTTCGGCGTCACCGCGCGCATGCTGATCGGCACCGCGCTGTGCCTGCTGCTGCTCCTGCTGCTGCGCGTGCGCCTGCCCTGGCACCGTCGCGCCGTGCACGCTTACCTCGCCGCCGCCGTCGGTGTCTATGGTTCGATGCTGTGCGCTTACTGGGGTGCGCAGTACGTTCCTTCCGGCCTGATCTCGGTGCTGTTCGGCCTGGCGCCGATCATGGTCGGCGCACTGGCGGCGTGGTGGCTGAACGAACGCAGCTTCACGCCGTCCAGAATCGCCGGCGCGCTCATCGGCGTCGCCGGACTGGCACTGATCTTCGGCGGCAAGAGCGCGAGCGGCACTCCCGCTGTCCTCGGCCTGTCGGCGGTGCTGGTGTCGGTGCTGCTGCATTCGATAAGCGCCGTCTGGGTGAAACGCTGCAACCCCGACATGCATGCGCTCGCCCTGACCACCGGCGCACTGCTGATCGCCCTGCCCTGCTATCTGCTGACCTGGCTGCTGTTCGACGGGCAATGGCCGGCGGCGCTGCCGGCGCGGGCACTCGGCTCGATCGTCTATCTCGGCCTGATCGGTTCCGGCGTCGGTTTCATTCTGTACTACTATGCGCTGCGGCGCATGGAAGCCGGGCGGCTGGCGCTGATCCCGCTGATCACGCCGGTGCTGGCGCTCGTCATCGGCCACGTGCTGAACGGTGAGGAAATCGGACCGCGCGCCCTCGCGGGCACTGCGCTGATCCTGTCCGGCCTGCTCTTCTACGAACTCGGCGGGCGCATCGCCGCGGCGCGGCATCGGCGGCGCTGGAAGGGTAAGGATGCCGCGGGAGAAACGCCGCCGCGCTGAGCGGCTAGGGTGACAAGGCACCCGCGATGACGGTGGCGACGCGCTCGATCTGCGCCGCGCTGATGCCGGGGTACATGGGCAGGCTGAGGCAATGCGCCGCGACGCGCTCTGCCACCGGCATCGCCGCGGCGCCATACTCCGCCAGCGTCGGCTGGCGATGCAGCGGCAGGCGGTAGTGCACCGCCGTGGCGACGCCCTGCGCCGCCAGCGCAGCCCGCAGGCCCTCACGGTCGGCGCACAGCACCGTGTACTGGTGATAGACGTGCGTGCCCGCGGGATCTTCACGCGGCAACGACAGCGGCAAGCCGGACAGGCAGCGTCCGTACTCCCGCGCCGCGGCGCGCCGCGCCTCATTGTAGGCATCGACGCGGCGCAGCTTGATACGCAGCACCGCGGCCTGCAGCTCGTCGAGCCGGCTGTTGAAGCCGATGGTTTCGTGCATGCCGTAGTGCTCGCTGCCATGGTTGCGCAAACGGCGCAGCCGCGCCGCGAAATCCGCCGATGATGTGACCACCATACCGCCGTCGCCCATGCCGCCGAGATTCTTGCTCGGGTAGAAACTGAAACAGCTGGCGAGGCCGAAAGCGCCGCACATGCGCGCGCCGCGGCGGGCACCGAAGGACTGCGCGCAATCCTCGATCAGCAACAGGCCATGGCGCGCGCACAAGGCCGCGATCGCCTCCATCGCCGCCGGCTGGCCGTAGAGGTGCACCGGCAACACGGCGCGCGTGGCCGGCGTGATCGCCGCCGCAACGGCGTCGGCGTCGATGTTGTAAGTGACGGGGTCGATATCGACGAACACCGGCCGCGCACCGGCATAGCGGATGGCATTGGCCGTGGCAATGAAGGAGAACGGCGTGGTGATGACCTCGTCTCCCGGCCCGATGCCGGCGGCGAGCAAGGCGAGGTGCAAGGCATCGGTGCCGCTGGCGAGCGCGACCGCCTCGGCTGCACCGAGATAAGCGGCGACCTCGCACTCGAAGGCGGCGACGTTCGGCCCCAGGATGTACTGGCCGCTGTCGACGACATCCAGTAGCGCCGCAGCGATCTCCTGCCGCAGCGGACCGTTCTGCAGGCTCACATCTACCATTGGGACGGCCATCGGGACGGCCATAGGAACGTCCACAGGAATGGCCATGGGCGCGGGTCCGCCGCCCGCCTGCCGATCCAGTACGCGGCTCATGCCGGCGCCACCGCCCGGGTTTCGACGCGCAGGCGCGCGCTGATCGCCAGCGCGGTTTCGAGCGCGCGCCGACCCTCTTCGCCGCTCACCAGCGGCGGCGTACCGCAGCGGATCGCATCGAGGAAGACGCCGATCTGCGTACACAAGGCATCGTTGTCCTCACGCACGAACTCCTCACCGACGATGGCATCGCCCCGGCGCCGGCGAATGCTGGCGGATTTGTGCTGAAAATCGATGCTGATACAGACGTCGCTCTCGAAAATGCGCATCTTGCGTTCGGTCTTGTTGCTGACGCGGCTGGCCGTGACATTGGCGACACAACCGTCGGCGAACAGCAGGCGCGCGTTGGCGATATCGACCTCGGCGCTCAGCACCGGCATGCCGACGGTGTCGATGCGCGCAAGCGGCGCGGCGACCATATCGAGAATGAGATCGATGTCATGGATCATCAGATCGAGGACCACGTCGACATCGGTGCCGCGGCTGCGGAAAGGCGCAATGCGCTGCGCCTCGATGAAAACCGGACGGCGCACATGGCGGCGCACGGCCAGCATGGCGGCATTGCAGCGCTCCAGATGCCCGACCTGCAGGACACAGCCGCCGCGGCGGGCGAGACGGATGAGCTGATCGGCTTCGGCAACGGTGGCGGTCATCGGTTTTTCGACCAGCACATGGACGCCGCGGCGCAGGAAGAATTCGCTGACGGGAAAATGCAATGGTGTGGGAACGGCGACGCTCACCGCGTCGACCCCGTCGTCGAGCGCGCGATAGTCGGTGAGCGCCGGCACGCCCAGCCGTTCAGCCACCGCCGCCGCGCGCGCGGCATCGCTGTCGACCACGGCGACCAGGCGGGCGCCGTCGATGCGGGTGTATTTCTCCGCGTGGAACTGCCCCAGGTAACCGGTACCGATCACGGCAGTGCGAATCTGCGTCATCTGCATACTCCTCTGCTCCACCCAGGCGTGGCCGGGCGGCGCCGGCGCGCTTTCCGATCCCTGCTAAAGAGTAGCGCCGCACCCGCGGCAATGCAAAGACGCCGCCGCCTCAGCGCTCAGCGATACGGGCACCATCGCGCAGCGATTCGTCAGGGTGAACCACCAGCCGTTCGCCTTCCTGCAAACCATCGAGCACCTCGGCGCGCAGACCGCTGCGCTGGCCGACGGTTATATGACGCAGGCGCGCCCGATCGCCATCGACGAGGAATACGCTCCACCCCGTATCGCTGCGGAACAGCGCACTGGCCGGAATCTGCAGAATGTCCTGCGCTTCCCACAGGACGAAGCGCGCCTCCACGCGATAGGCATCGCCAAGCGCCATCCAGGTCTCGGGCGGCGATACCAGATCGGCAACGATCAGCACGCGCTGTTCCTCCACACCGAGCGCGGAAATCTTGGTGAAGCCGGATGGCTCGACCGTGCGCACCCGCGCCTCCAGCGCACCCTCCCCGCCCCAGCGCTCGAGCAGCACGCGGCTGCCGGGCACGATACGCACGGCACTGCTGGAGAGCACTTCCGCGACGATTTCCAGCGCGTGCGGATCACCCACTTCGATCAGCGGCTCGGTGCGCACCACCACGCCCTCGCTTTCGCGCCGCAAACGGAGCACACGTCCATCCACCGGCGCGGAGACGACGATGCGCTCGGGCGCCTCAGCGCCGCGCACTCCGGCCGCCGAATGGGCCAGCGCGACGGCGATTTCCAGCTCATGGCGCGCCACATCGACGCCATGCCGGGCTGCGCGCAGCACAGCGGCGCTGCGCCGCGCCTCGGCCTGGGCGCGATCGGCCTGCTCCGCGCTCACCTGTCTGCTCTCGTACAGGCGGGCGATGCGGTCGAACTCGGCCTGCGCCAGCTCGGCGCCGGCACGGGCCGCATCCGCCTGCTCGTCCGCGGCGCGCAAGGCGGCCTGCGCGGCGGCCACCCGCGCCTGCGCCGCCGCCCGGCTGCGCGGGTCGAGCACCTCGGACGGCATCGGCTCGATCACCAGCAGCGGCGCACCGGCGCGCACCGCATCCCCGGCGCGCAGCGTGATGCGCTGCAGATAGCCGGCCACCGGCGCCGACACCACGAAACGATCGATCACGCGCGTGCGCGCCTCTTCCTCGACCACGATCTGCAGCGGCCCGCGTTCCGCAGCCGCCGTCTCGACGCGGATCGGCTGCGGACGGAAGGCATACACAAGCACGGCGACAAGCACCGCCGCGATCAGAATCGGAAACAGGTATTTGCGGATAGTCATCACTCTCTCGTCTTCAGTACACCGATCAGATCCAGTCTGTCGAGCTGCCGGCGCACGATCAGGCCCGACACCATCGTCGCCGCCAGCACCACCGTCGCGGCGAAAGCGTAGGTGGCGGGCGCAATGATCAGCGGAATGCGATACAGATCATTCTGCAGATTGTGCGAAATCAGCCAGCACAGCGCCCAGCCCGCGCAGACACCGAGCGGTAGCGCGATCAGGGTCAGCACGGCGAGCTCGCCGAGCAATATGTAGGAAATCTCCCCGCGCGTGAAACCCAGCACCCGCAGACTGGCAAGCTCG
Organism: uncultured Chromatiales bacterium; assembly: GCA_964388175.1. Taxonomy (GTDB): domain Bacteria; phylum Pseudomonadota; class Gammaproteobacteria; order SZUA-140; family SZUA-140; genus JAITWN01. The sequence goes on from CAYLYS010000049.1 coordinate 15,534, forward strand.
CGGCTGCGTTCGGCGAGCGCGATGCGAGCGCTGTTGTACACCACGCCGAAGGCAATGATGACGGAAAATATCGAAGCAATGAAAGTATAGAAAAGCAGCGACTCTGCCATCATGCGATCGAAATTGCGCATTTCCTGCTTGCGCAGCAGCACACCGGCGACGCGCGGGCTGTCCTTGAGCGCGCGGTAGAGACGCGGCAGCTGTTCCGGGTCGTCCACCGCCAGATAGGCGCCGGAGATCGCCGGCCCTTCGCGCATGAAGGCATTGAGCGCGCCCAGCTCCATATAAGCGGAAACACCGATGTATTCCCTGACCAGGCCGGCCACCACCAGATCGCGCTGCGGGCGCGCGCCTTCCAGCACCTCGACGATGAGCCGGTCGCCGGCGCGCACGCCGAGCAGTTCGGCGAGATAATCGGTGATCAGCACGCCCTCGGACGGCAGCGCGATCGGCGCCAGCGCGGCATCGAGCGGACGCTGGATGTCGCCGCCCGGCTCCAGGCCGCGGATCACCGTGCGATGCGTGCGGTTCTGCGCGCGCAGCTGCACCGGTACGCTGCGATGCACTTCCACATGGCGCACGCCCGCCAGCGCGGCGAGCTCGAAACGGGCGCGATAGGAAGTCGGCTCGGTGAACACCACGGCGACATCCTCGCGCTGCGCCATCCCGTACTGCACATCCATCATGTAGTCGATCGTGTCTTTCTGGAAATTGCCGGTCATGGTGATGCTGCCCGCCACCGCGATGCCGGCGACGGTGATCGCCGATTTGACGGGATAGCGCGCGAGATGGCGCAGAATCATGCGGTCGGGCTGGGACAGCAGATGCGCGAAACCGAGCCGCTCCACCAGCGTCTGCCGATAGCGCGCCGGCGGCTCCGGCTGCATGGCTTCGGCGGGCTGCAAACGCACCACACGCCGCACGGCGAATACCGTGCCGAGCGCGGCGGCGGCCAGGCTGGCCAGAGCCGCCTGCATCGCCACGGCGGGATCGAGCTCGAAGGCCAGATAGGGAAAACGGAAGAACTCGCGGTAAACGCCCGCCATCCAGTGTCCGAACCAGACGCCGAGCGCGATGCCGCCGGCGACCCCCGCCAGCACGATCGCGAACACCAGCTTGAGGTAATGCCAGATGATCGCGCCATTGCCATAGCCGAAGGCCTTGAGCGTGGCGATCTGCTCGCGCTGCAGACCGATCAGACGGTTGACGACGACGTTGAGCAGGAACACCGCGACACCGAGAAAAATCAGCGGAAAGATGCGTGACAGCATGGCGAGCTGATCGAACTCTTCCTGCAGGAAGCGGTGCGAATGATGATCGCCGCGGCCGATGGCGCCGAGACCGCCATAGCGTTCGAGCAGTGTATCGAGGCGTGCGATCACTTCGCGCTCGCTGCCCTGCGCCGTCAGCGCCAGGGTCAGATCGTTGAAGGCGCCGTCCATATCATAGGCGCGCGCCAGCGCCTCGCGGCCCATCCACAGCACACCGTAACGCTCATAGTCGGGAAAGATGCCGCCGGGGCGGATCTGATGGATGTACTCGGGCGAGAGCGCGATGCCGACGATGGTCAGCGCGCTGCGCCGGCCGTTGATGATGGCGTGCAGGCGATCGCCGGGGACGAAGCCGTGCGCCTCGGCGAACGGCTCGCTGATGACGATTTCATCCGCGCTGTAAGACTGCACGTAACGCCCGGCGCGCAGAAACAGCGCATTGTGGGTCTGCACGCCATGCTCGGGCAGCGAAACGATGACAGCGGTCACCGGATCGTCGTAACCCGCGACATCGAGGGTTGCGCCGGCGACCACGCGGGTCTCCACCGCGGCGACGCCCGGAATCTCCTCGATGCGTTCGCGCAAGCCCTCGGGCGCGCGCTTGAGGCTGGCGAAGACGTCGGGGAAACGGTACTGCGCATAGTAGTCCGTCTGCGTTGCGCGCAGGCTGTCGAGCGTGGCGATGAACATGACGTAAGTGGCGACCCCGCAGAGGATGACCAGCGCGATCGCCAGCGCCTGCCCCCTGAGTTGCCAGAGTTCGCGCAGCAGCTTGCGGTCGAGCGCGCGCACTCGCCGCGCCCCTACCAGCTGAGATCCGCCGGCGCCATGCGCGAGGCATTGAGCTCCTCGCGCTGCACGCGCCCGCCGCTGAGATAAATGACCCGATCCGCCATGCCGGCGATGACCGCATTGTGCGTGATCACCACCGCGGTGGTGCCGAGCTCCGCATTGATGCGCGCAATCGCTTCGAGCACCTTGACGCCCGTCTTGACGTCGAGCGCGCCGGTGGGTTCGTCGCAGAGCAGCACCGCCGGACGCTTGGCGACGGCGCGGGCGATGGCCACCCGCTGCTGCTCGCCGCCGGAAAGCTGCGCCGGGAAATGATCCAGGCGATCGCCGAGCCCGACCAGCGCCAGGGCGTCCTCCGGACTCATGGGATCGGCCGCGATCTCGGTGACCAGAGCCACGTTCTCGCGCGCGGTGAGGCTGGGGATGAGATTGTAGAACTGGAACACGAAACCGACGTGCTCGCGGCGATAGCGCGTGAGTTCGGCGTCACTGAACACGGTGAGCTCGCGACCGCCGTAGCTCACCTGGCCGGCGCTCGGCTGGTCCAGCCCGCCGAGGATATTGAGCAGTGTCGATTTTCCGCTGCCCGACGGTCCGAGCAGCACGACGAATTCCCCGGCATACAGTTCGAGGTCGAGACCGTTGAGCGCATGCACCTCGACCTCGCCCATGCGGTATGTCTTGCGCAGCCCCAGGGCGCGGAATACCACGGCGCGGGACGGGGAAGCGGTTTGCGTATTCATCGGCCTCGTGGCGCGCAAATGCGGGAGAGACGAAAGTTCTGATTGTAACATCCGGTTGTAAGACCCGGCCGACAGGCAAAAAAAATCCGGTCTCTCCGACCGGATTTTTTTT
>CAYLYS010000050.1:0-18178 GCA_964388175.1 uncultured Chromatiales bacterium
GCGCGAGATCGAGCCGAAGGACATGGCGCCGGTAGCAAAGCGCTTGACGATCTCCTTCGCCGGCTCGACTTCGTCGAGCGGCACGGCGCGGGATTCGTCAAAGCGGAATTCGAACAGACCGCGCAGGGTGAGCAGACGGCGATCCTGCTGGTTGATCAGCGCCGCGTACTCCTGGTAGGTGCTGTGGCTGTTCGAACGCGTCGCGTGCTGCAGCTTGGCGATGGTGTCGGGCGTCCAGGCGTGCGCTTCGCCGCGGATGCGGTAAGCGTAATCGCCGCCGGCGTCGAGCGCGTTGCTGTAGATCGGCGAATCGCCGAAGGCGTCGCGATGCCAGCGCACGGATTCCTCGGCGACTTCGCGCAGGCCGATGCCTTCGATGACCGAAGACGTGCCTCTGAAATACCTGTCGACGAAAGCACCGGCCAGACCCACGGCGTCGAAGATCTGCGCGCCGCAATAGGACTGATAGGTGGAGATGCCCATCTTCGACATCACCTTCAGCAATCCCTTGCCGATGGCCTTGATGTAGCGCTTCGCGGCTTCCTTGGCATCGATCGGGGCACCGATCTGGCCGGGCAGATCGCCGCACAGCTCCGCCAGGCTCTCGAAGGCGAGATAGGGATTGATCGCCTCGGCGCCGTAACCGGCGAGCACGGCGAAGTGATGCACCTCGCGGGCGGCGCCGGTCTCGACCACCAGACCACACTCGGTACGCAATCCGGCGCGGACCAGATGATGATGCACGGCGGATGTCGCCAGCAGCGCGGGGATGGCGATGCGCTCGCGACCCATGCCGCGATCGGAGAGGATGACGATGTTATGGTCTTCGCGAATCGCCGCTTCGGCGGCGGCGCATACGCGGTCGAGCGCTGCTTCCATGCCCGCGGCGCCCTGATCGGCGGGATAGCAGATGTCCAGGGTCTTGGCGCGGAAGGCGCCGCCGGTGTACTCGTGTATGCCGCGGATGCGCTCCACGTCCTCATTGCTGAGGATGGGTTGGTGCACTTCCAGGCGCATATGCTTGCCGGCGCCATCGATATCGAGCAGGTTCGGACGTGGACCGATCAGCGATACCAGCGACATCACCAGTTCCTCGCGGATCGGGTCGATCGGCGGATTGGTGACCTGGGCGAAGTTCTGCTTGAAGTAATTGAACAGCGGCTTCGGCTTGCTCGACAGCACGGCGATGGGATTGTCCGCCCCCATCGAACCGGTCGCCTCCTGCCCGGTCGCCGCCATCGGCGCCAGCAGCACACGCATGTCTTCCTGCGTATAGCCGAAAGCCTGCTGGCGATCGAGCAGCGATTCGGTGGCGGGCGGCAGCGTCGTCCTGGCCGGCGGCAGACTGCCGAGCTGGATCTGCGTCTGATCGAGCCACTTCTGATACGGATGCGCGCCGGCGAGCGCGTCCTTGAGCTCGGCATCATCAATGATGCGGCCCTGCTCCATATCGATCAGGAACATGCGGCCGGGCTGCAGACGCCATTTCTTGACGATCTTGTGCTGGGGTATGTCGAGCACGCCCATTTCCGAAGCCATCACCACGAAGTCATCGTCGGTGATCAGATAGCGCGCCGGACGCAGGCCGTTGGGATCGAGCGTGGCGCCGATCTGCCGCCCATCGGTGAATGCGACGGCGGCCGGTCCGGCCCAGGGCTCCAGCAGCGCGGCGTGATACTCATAGAAGGCGCGGCGGTTCTCCTGCATCAGCGGATTGCCGTACCAGGCTTCCGGGATCAGCATCATCATGGCGTGGGCGAGCGAATAACCGCTCGCCACCAGCAGCTCCAGCGCATTGTCGAAGCAGGCCGAGTCCGACTGACCTTCGGCGATCAGCGGCCACAGCTTTTCCAGATCGTCGCCGAGCAGCGCCGAGGACAGGGAGTGGCGGCGCGCGGCCATCCAGTTGACGTTGCCGCGCAGCGTGTTGATCTCGCCGTTGTGGGCAATCATGCGGAAGGGATGCGCGAGATCCCAGGACGGGAAGGTGTTGGTCGAGAAACGCTGATGCACCAGCGCCAACGCCGACACCATGCGCTCGTCCTTCAGGTCCTGATAATAGGCATCGACCTGGTTGGCGAGCAGCATGCCCTTGTAGACCAGGGTACGGCTCGACAGGGACGGCACATAGAAGCACTCGCGGCCCGGCCAGTCGCTGCCGCGCACCGCGTTTTCCACCTGCTTGCGGATGATGAAGAGCTGGCGCTCGAAGGCATTGCGATCCGTAGTGCCGGTATCGACACCGCGCGCAATGAAGAGCTGGCGCACCACCGGTTCGACCGCCTTGACGCTTTCACCGATGCAGGCGTTGCTGGTCGGTACGTCGCGCCAGCCGAGCAGACGCTGCCCTTCGGCGGCGACGGTCCGCTCGATCAGCGCTTCGCAGTTCGCGCGCGAGGCCGTGTCGCGCGGCAGGAAAATCATGCCGACGGCGTAATCGCCGGGCGGCGGCAGCGCGATGCCGAGCGGCGCGCAGACCGCGCGCAGAAAAGCATCGGGGGTTTGTATCAGAATGCCGGCGCCATCACCGGCGAGCGGGTCGGCGCCGACGGCGCCGCGGTGGGACAGGTTTTCCAGAATCCGCAGTCCCTGCCGGATCACGTCGTGACTGGCGTGACCCTTGATGTGGGCGATGAAGCCGACGCCGCAGGCATCGTGCTCATTGCGCGGATCGTACAGGCCCTGCCGTTCGGGCCGCCACCGGCTGATGCTGTCATTGTTCATCTTAGTCGCAGTGCATCCCAGAAGTTCTCTGTGCGTGTCCCGGCGCGTATTCCAGCGCTTCCCCTCACGCCGGTTGTCCGGCGCGATCGCTGCACCCTGCTTTATATTTATTTTTCAATTGGTTGCGCCGGAATAACGGCGCCTGACGTGGTGCCGGTGCATCCGTCCGGATCCGGCGACTAGGCTACGGCGAGCGTGGCGGTGTCCCGGCTGGGCGCGGGCCTCATGCTGCGTGGGTGCGAGACACAAGGGCGGAAATTATACTCGCGAGAAAATCAGGCTTCAACAGGAAATGGATCGATATCGGGCCTGATGTAATCCGGATGCGATTCGGCGGAGAGATCATCCTCCGCCTGCGGCCACGCCCAGCGCGGCGATGGCGGCCTGAATGTCCTTCAGCGATCGGACCCAAGGGGTGATCCCGCGGATCCCGCGCAGCGTCTCGCCGCCGAGCGCCTGCTCCGCCGCCGCCCGGTTCGGATAGACGCCGTAGCTGAGCGCATACAGCGGCCGCTCGCCTGCGCGCGCCTGGAATACGGCGGCATCCCCCTGCAGGCCGTGCTCGGCGATGAAGGCCAGAATCCTGGCTTCGTCGCTCGCCAGCAGCTGCACGGTATAAGCCTGCGGCGACTGCGCCATCAGCCACGATTCACGCCGCAGCGCGGACGGCGCCCGTTCCTCGTCCGCCGTCACAGCCGGCAACGGCGGTGCGGCGGCGGGGGCATCGGCTTGCGCAGCCGTCTTCGGCGCGGAATCAGCGGCGGCTTTCCGTGCCGGCTCATCGGCAGCGGCCAACGCAGAATCGGGCCCGGACTCAGGCTCGGGTGCCGGTTCAGACGCCGGTTCGGCAGCGCGCTCGGGCACGGTTTCCACGACCTCGCCATCGACAGCGGCGGCATCCATTATATAAGGTATCGCCGCGGGCAATATGCCGTCGGCGACAGGCTCGGCGCCGCTTGCCGGCAGCAAGGGCGCGGCCAGGACACCGGCTTCGCCGTCATCCGCCCCATCCCGGTCGACGATCGTGTCCTGCATCGAATGCGGCATCGAACCGGGTATCGAACGGGACATCACATCCGGTCCGCGCTCTCCCGGCAGCAGCGCAGCCAGCTCCGCCCGATACACCAAGGCCACGGCCAGCAGCGCCAGCACCAGCGCAGCGCCGCCGTAACGCAGCAGCGCGCCCACCCCTACACCGGTACTGGCGACGGCAACGACGGGTTGCGCCTGCTGACGCGCCTGCTTGTCGAGAACGACACGGGCGCACTCGTTGATGCGCGCCGGGACGCCGCGCGAGGCGGTATGGATGAAGCGGTACACCGCCGGCGTGAAAGCCGCGCCGGACTGGCCGGCGGCGGCGAGGCGATGCCTTATATAGGAAGCGGTATCGGCCTCGCTGAACGGCGGCAGATCGAAGGTGTGGGAAACGCGCGCGCGCAGCGCTTCGCCGCCCGGCGCCGATAGCCGGGTATTCAGGGGTTCGTCTTCACCGGCGAGAATGATGCCGAGCGGTCGCTCCTTGCCTTCGTCCTCCCGGGGCTCGGCGAGTTCGGCGAGCAGGCCGAACGCGGACTGCGGCAGCAGATGGGCATCATCCACCAGCAGGATCGGCACCAGTCCGCCGCGCCGCAGCATGTGCAGGCTGCGGCGCAGGCCGGCGAGCCGGGTCGCGCGATCGGCATCCTCGTCGACGCGCACGGAGAGTTCGCGGTCGAGCGCCGCGAGCAGGCCGGCGTCGCCCAGCGCGACGTTCCCCTGCAGCGTCAATATGCGCCAGCCGTCGCCGGCGGCGGCGAGGAAACGGCGGATGAAAGTGGTCTTGCCGCTGCCCTCTTCACCGGTCACCAGCAGCAGATCGCTGTAGGGCGCGAGATGCAGCAGAAGATTGAGGCGCTTTTCGCGCGCGGCGTCGGCGTAATAGCCGTATTCGTCGCAATAAGCCGGGAAAGGGTCGCTGCGCGCGCCGCCGTGCTGTGGAGAATCCGCGGTGACTGGCGTCGAAGTCATTCCGGCAAGGGGTCTCCCTGGACGAAGACCACACGATAGCCGCGGCGGATCTGATCGGCGCGCGCGCGCATCATCGCCGCCTCGGCGTCCTCACGCTCGGGATGATGATTGCGGACGATACGTCCACTGCCTCCGTGCGCGCCCCATTCCCGCAGCAGCGACCATCCTCCGAGCAGATCTCTCTGCAGGATGAGATGGTAGAAACGCTGCGGCCGGTCCTCCTGGGGAGGTGTTTGCATGTATATATGCATCTCGACAGCGTCGGAGCCGGAATCAGCCCGGCTTCCGGATCAGGTCAACTGGGACGGGTTGAAAAGCCGCTCGTACTCACCGATGGCATAACGGTCGGTCATGCCCGCGACGTAGTCTGCCACCACCCGCGCCCGCCCCGCAACATCCTGCGCCCCGGCGACGCTGCGCTGAATCTTGTGCTGATAGTCCGGCGGCAACAGATAAACGTCGTCGATGAATGCCACGAACAGGCCGCTGACGATGCGATCGGCTTTCGCCGTCATGCGCTTGACCCGGTAGTGGCGATAGAGATGCTCGCGCAGAAAGCGCTTGAGTTCCAGATTGCGTGCCGACATGGCGGGGCTGAATCCGATCAGCGGCGATGACGCCGCGCGCACGTCCTCGATGCTGGCGACACCGGCGGCGGCGATGGCGGCACGGCTGGTTTCGATCAGATCGGTGACCTGCGAATTGATCATGCGCCGCACCACTTCGTGCAGCAGACGCCGCCGGCTCAGCGCGGGATACGCAGCGACGACGACGCGGTACTGGACTTCGAACAGGCTGATTTCGCACAACTGCTCGACGGTGATGAGACCCGCGCGCAGGCCGTCGTCGACGTCGTGATTGTTGTAGGCGATCTCGTCGGCGAGATTGGCGAGCTGCGCTTCGAGTCCGGGCTGGCGCTTGGTCAGAAAACGCTCGCCGAGTTCGCCCAGCGTCTGCGCATTGGGCAGCGAACAGTGCTTGAGGATGCCTTCGCGCGTCTCGTAGGTGAGATTGAGGCCGTCGAATTCGGCGTAGCGCTCTTCGAGCTCGTCCACCACGCGCAGCGACTGCAGATTGTGCTCGAAACCGCCGTAGTCCTTCATGCAGCGGTTGAGCGCATCCTGTCCGGCATGACCGAACGGGGTGTGGCCGAGATCGTGCGCCAGCGCGATCGCTTCGGTGAGATCCTCGTTGAGCCCGAGCACACGGGCAGCGGAACGGCCGATCTGCGCCACTTCGATCGAGTGCGTCAGGCGCGTGCGGAACATATCGCCTTCGTGATTGACGAAGACCTGGGTCTTGTACTCCAGACGGCGGAACGCGCCCGAGTGCACGATGCGGTCGCGATCGCGCTGGTATTCGCTGCGGTACTGCGGCGGCGGCTCGACCCGGCGCCGGCCGCGGGAGCCCTGCTCCTGCGCCGCGTAGGGCGCCAGCCCCATCAGCCCCGCTCCGCCGGCGCCGGCCGCGCTCATGATCCCGCTCCGCAGGCGGCGATGCTGTCGCGCAGCGCCTGCGCATCGAAGCGCGCGGTCACGCGCGCGGCGCCGATGGCGTCGAGCAACACCAGGCGCAGCTGTCCTTCCTCGACCTTCTTGTCGACCGCCATCAGCTCGATGAAGCGGTCCACGCTCAGCGCCGCCGGCAGCCGCACTGGCAGGCCGGCGCGCTCGATCAGGGCGATGGCGCGGTCACGGTCGGCGGCAGCGAGCCAGCCGAGACGCGCGGAAAGGTCGGCCGCGGCGCACATGCCTGCCGCCACCGCCTCGCCGTGCAGCCACTCGCCGTAGCCCATGCCGGTCTCGATGGCATGTCCGAAGGTATGCCCGAGATTGAGCAGGGCACGCATGCCTCCCTCGAGCTCGTCGGCAGCGACCACGTCGGCTTTGTTCCGGCACGAGCGCTCGATGACGTGGATCAGCGCTTCGGGACGGCGCGCGAACACTTCGTCGATATGGTCTTCCAGCCAGAGGAACAGCTCGCGGTCCCGGATCAGCCCGTATTTGATCACCTCGGCCACGCCCGCGCGCAGCTCGCGATCGGGCAGCGTGTCCAGCAGTTCGGTATCGATGACGACGCAGCGCGGCTGATGGAAGGCGCCGATCATGTTCTTGCCCAGCGGGTGGTTGATGCCGGTCTTGCCGCCTACCGAGGAATCGACCTGCGCCAGCAGCGTGGTCGGCACCTGGATGAAGGGAACTCCGCGCTGGTAGCAGGCGGCGGCGAAACCGGCCATGTCGCCGACGACGCCGCCGCCGAGGGCGACCACGGTGGCACGCCGGTCGCAGCGGTGCTGCAGCAGGGCATCGAAGATCCGCATCAGCGTATCCATGTCCTTGTACTGCTCGCCGTCGGGCAGAATCACCGTTTCGCAGCGGTATCCTTCATAAGCGGCGCGCAGGCGCTCCAGATAGAGTGGCGCGACCGTCTCATTGGAAACCAGCATGAGCTGGCGTCCCGTCAGGCGCTCGGTGAGCAGATCGGCGCGCGCCAGCAGGCCAGGGCCGATGTGGATGGGATAGCTGCGTTCGCCCAGTTCGACGACCAGGGTGCGCATCATGAGCGCCGCTCCCCCGCTTCGCCGCCGACAGCCGCATCGACGTCCTCGGCGACCGCTTCCTCGCCGCGCAACTGCCTGATGATGAGGTTGGCGGCGCTCTTCACGCCGCGGCGCTCGGTATCGACGATGAAATCGGCGATTTCCCGGTACAGCGGCTCACGCTCGGCGACGATCTGCTCGATGCGCGCGCGCGGATCCGGCGTATTGAGCAGCGGGCGATTCTGGCTTTTCATGGTACGTGCCAGTATCCGCTCCGGCGAAACACTGAGATAGACGACGGCGCCGTTGGCGGCGAGATCGGCGCGGTTCTGCGCGTCGAGCACCGCGCCGCCCCCGGTTGCCACCACCACGCCCGTGCGCCGACACAGATCCTCGATCACCGCCCGCTCGCGCCGGCGGAAACCGGTCTCGCCCTCGATATCGAAAATCCACGGAATATCCGCCCCGCAGCGGCGCTCGATTTCCTGATCGCTGTCGATGAACTCCAGCCCCAGCGCCAGCGCCAGTTGCCGGCCCACGGTGGTTTTGCCGGCCCCCATGGGACCGATGAGAAAGACATTGTTCGCCGCTTTTTCCATCAGCCTATGTTAGGCAGAGAAATGCGGGCTGTACAGCGGGAAAGGATGTGATGGGGCGGGAAAAGAAAAAGCCGGGCGGCTGATTTGCCGCCCGGCTCGCACTACTCACTACTCAAGGGCAGGGGCCAATACCGAAGGGACTCGTCGCACCCGGCGGCGCAATATCCTCGTTGGTCAGCGCCGCAGCAGCAACCGGCAGCCAGAAGTCCTGGACATCGATCGACTCGGTACCATCGACCGTGGTGCTGGCACTGAGACGGACCTGCACCCACTGCGCGAACTGCTTGGGATAGGTAATCAGGAACTGGAAGGTTCCATCCGGACCCGTGGTCACTGACGTCGGGACCGAGGCCACGTTGCCCGGTGTCAGGCGACCATCACCATTGTTATCCTCACCCAGACTCAGATCCAATATCCCGTTCATATTCTGATCTTCGTTCACGCACTCAGCTCGATTATGATCAGGGTCAATAGTGCTGAGCGGTGCACCAAGGTATCCAGGGATAAACCAAACATCCCCATTCCATTCATAGCGCCCCTTGGCATAAGCCCTTGGGTTGCTCGGCAGGGTTGAATCAACCGGGTTCACCGCAAGATTGAGCCGAACCCCAACCGCCGCATTACCGCTGGCATCGGTGACGATCGCGGTATAGGGTTTGCCGTATTGGGTATCATTGAGATCGTTGATGATGTTGCCCGTGCCCAGGCGGATGAACAGCGGGCTCTGGGCCACGGTCAGATTCACCGTGTTGGCGATGGTGCTTGCCCCCTCTACCACTTCCGCACGGATCTGAACTCCATCCCTGGCGGTGGTGGATGAGGACGACACATAGGTCGTCGAAGCCTGGCCCTGGAAGTTGGTGGTCGCCGTGGGCGACAGCAACTGACCGCCGCTGTTGTCCTGCACCAGGGAAAAGTTGACCACCTTGTTGGCGACCAGATTGTTATCGGCATCGCGTACGGTGGCGATGATCGTCGATTGCTGCGGCACGACTTCCGAACCGTTGTTCGGGCCGATCGTCGACGGGCTGGCCTGCAGATTCAGGCTCGCCGCCGTGGTCGCAACGAAATTCACCACCCGACTGGTGGTCGGCCCGCCAGCGACGGAGGCGCGCAGCGTCGCCGGACCGGCATTGTTCGAACGGACATAGACACCGGCCGTGCCGGCACCATTGGTCACTGCCGGCGTCACAGCAATATTACAGACGTCATTGGCATACAGTGTGCCGCGCGTGGTCGAGAAGTTCACGACCTCGCCGTTCACCGGCGCACCGGCTTGCTGCCAGTTGGCCGTGACCGCGACACAGGTATTGATAGGAATGACGGCATCCAGCGCCGGCGCGGTGATGAAGAACTCGTCGCTGGAAACCTCGACCGTGTGCGTCGCACTCGCACCCTGCGCCGATACCGTGATGGTATCCGTGCCGGGATTGCTCACGATCAGGGTAAGCTGCACCTGGCCGTTGGCGTTGGTGGTCAGCGTGGGCGAGGATAGCGTATTGCCCAGCGCCGAGCTGACGCTGACGGTACGGTTGGCGATCGGATTGGTGGCCGAATCACGCAGCGTGATCGTCAGCGCCACGCTGTCGTTCAGCGCGGCGGAACCTTCGCCGTTGATACTCAGCGTGGTTCCGGTCACGGTCACGCTGACATTTTCCTCGAGATTGCCCGAGAACGCGCGCACCGTGATGGGCCGATTGGTCTGATCGCCGCCCGTGGTAAGCAAGGCCAGCGCCTGCCCGCCCCCGCCGGTCACATTCTGTGTCACCTCCAGCGCGCCGCTGTTGGCCGAGAAGGCAACCGGGATATCGCCGATCAGATTGTTGTTGGCGTCTCTGACGATGGCGGTGATCACCACATTGCTGCTGCCACTCGATCCGAGCTGGGGCGAACTGGCCAGCAGCGTCAACGAAGCGGCGACAACAGCCAGGGGTTCGTCGTCGCCGCCACCTATCGCCCCACCGCCTTGGCCGACGTCGAAACCGTTATCACTATTGCAGCCCGCCAGCATCAGTGCGGTGGCCACTATGAAAGCCTTGCGCAAATCCTTCCACATCGCCAGTTTCCTCTTGGTATCGCCTCCGCCCACGGGCGGCAGCCGCGCGAACGATCCTTTATCCCTTTATTCCGCTTTCCCGATACGCGCCGTTGCGCGATCGGCGTCGTGCGCCGCGGGCCTGTACGGTCCGCGGCGCACTGACAATCAACGCATGTTCAGACTCTCCTTGAGAATCTTCGGCGTGACGAAGATCAGCAGCTCGTTCTTGCGATCGACCTTGCTGGACTGGCGGAACAGCACGCCGACCAGCGGGATGTCGCCGAGCAGCGGCACCTTGGAGACACCTTCACGACGCTCCTGCTCGTAGATACCGCCGAGCACCACGGTCTCGCCGTTGCTGACCAGTACCTGCGTCTTGACTTCACGCGTGTTGACGCTGGGTACGCCCTGGAATATGTCACCAACGCTGTCCCTGCTGACGGTGAGATCGAGGATGATGCGATCGTCCGGCGTGATCTGCGGCAGAACCGTCAGGCCGAGCACCGCTTCCTTGAACTGCACCGTCGTGGCGCCGCTGGAAGCCGCGGTCTGGTACGGGATCTCGACGCCCTGGCGGATCCGGGCCTCGTTCTGGTTCGACGTGATGACGCGCGGCGTCGACACCACCTCACCGCGGCCTTCGGCCTGCATCGCCGACAGCTCGAGATCGATCAGGTAATCCGAACCCAGCACCGCCAGCGCGATGCTCCCGGGACCGCCGGAGGTGTTGGCCGCCGGCAGATTGACGTTCAGACGCTGATCCAGCGGCGGCAGATTGACCGGTAGCGGCGCGCTTCCCACCATGCCCGCGGTACCGGCCGCCGAACCCGACACGGCGATGGCGCCGTTGCTGCCGTTGCTGGTCACGCCGGTGACGCCCATGCGCACACCGAGATCGCGGCTGAAATCGTCATTGGCGACGACGATGCGCGACTCGATCAGAACCTGGCGTACCGGAATGTCCAGCTTGGCGACCAGCCTGCGGATATCGAGCAGCTTGTCGGCGGTATCGCGCACCAGCAGCGTATTGGTGCGCTGGTCGACGGTGACGTTGCCGCGCTCGGACAGCATGGAGTTCTCGCGCGCCTTGAGCAGCGAGGCGATATCCTCCGCCTTGGCATAGTTGATCTGCATCAGATCGGACACCAGCGGAGCCAGATCCTGGATCTGCCGCTGCGATTCGAATTCCTGCTTCTCGCGCGCGGCGATCTCCGCCGCCGGCGCCACCATGATGACGTTGCCGGCCTGGCGCATGTCGAGCCCTTTGCTCTTGAGCACGATATCGAGCGCCTGATCCCAGGGCACGTTCTGCAAACGCAGCGTCACGCTGCCCTGCACCGCATCGCTGGTGACCATGTTCATACCGGTGAAGTCGGCGATGATCTGCAGCACCGCACGAACCTCGATGTCCTGGAAGTTGAGCGACAGGCGCTCGCCGGTATATTCGGCCTTGCGCTGCGCTTCCTGCTCCTCGGGGGTGAGCGGTTTGACCTCGAGCGTGAAGGTCTTGTCGGCCTGGTAGGCCATGTGATCGAACGCGCCCTTGGTCTCGACGACGAGGCGCACGGCACCGCCCTGCGCGAAGCTGTCGATCAATGTCACCGGCGTGGCGAAATCGACCACGTCCATGCGGCGACGCAGCTCTTCAGGCAGGCGCGCATTGATGAAATCGATCAGGATCCTGCCGCCGGCATTGTCGACATTGACCGGAATGCCCGCATCGGACAGATTGACCGTCACGCGCGCCTCGCCGGCCTTGCCGCGGCTGAAATCGATGTTGGTGATCTGATTCCGCTCGGCGGCCGCGCGCGGGCTGCTCTCGGCACCCGAAGCCACCATCGACAGCGCGGTCGAGGCCTGCGCAGTCGGTGCGGTCGCGGCGCCGGAACCGCCCACCACGACGAACACGGCGCCGTCTTCGACGCGCGTCTCGTAGGGAACCATCTTGTCCAGATTGACCACGATGCGGGTGCGGCCGCGCGATTCGACGGCGTTGATGCTGCGCACCACGCCGACGCCGATATCCTGCCGGCGCGGCAGACCGCTCGTCGTTTCGGGGAAATCCAGCGCGATGCGCGCCGGGTTGTCGGTGCTGAAGCTGAGCATATTGGGCTTTTCAGCGCCGGTCACGCCCAGCTTGATCTGCACCTTGTTGCCCGGCAGCGCGGCAAAATCCCAGTTCTCCAGCCGTTGCTCGGCATGTACTGTCCCGCTGGCGAGAGTGAGGGCGGAGGCAAGTGTCATTGCAAGCACGTAGAACACGCGCCGCAGACTGTCACACGACCGTCGCCGCACGTCGCTGCCCGTCTGTTCGAACTGGTGAATCGAATCCCCGGTAACCATACTCCACGTCCTCCGTTGCGGGCTCATTGCTCGTTCATCGCCAGGTATGCTTCGCGCTCTTCCCAGCCCCCGAGGCCATCGGGCACGATCTCGGTCAGCGTGAGCCGCTGCGCCTGTATCGCCTTGACCTTGCCATAGTTCTGACCCAGGTGATTGCCCGTCTTGATGCGATGGACGATGCCGTCCGGCGCCTTGACCAATCCCCAGGTCGCGTCCTGAAATTTCAGCGTGCCCAGCATGCGCAGCGTATCGAGCGGATAGGTCTCCAGCGTTTCCTTGTGCCGGCTGACGTCCGGGCTGATGCCGTTGCTGCTCTTGGCCTGGGCCGTGAGCTTCGCGTCCTGGCTCCATGAGCCGAAGGGATCGCGCAGCGAGAACGCGCTATAGGCATAAGTCTCTACCGGTGCGAATTCCGGCAGCGGCTCGACGCGCCCCTGCCGCTGTTTGGCGTCGCTGACGAACTGGTGCAGATCACCGACGCTGCTGTCGCTGCATGCGCCGAGCAGCGCCAGCGCGGGAATGACCAGCAGGCGCCGCGTCCATGCACGAACGCCCGCCATGAAACCGTGCGCGAACGTCATCATTTCTCCTCCTGCAGCAGTTCTTCGCCTTCGAGGTAGCGATAGGTCTTGGCAGTGATTTCCATGACCAGCGCATCTCCCGGCGCAGCGTTTTTATTGCGGTCGCGCGCCGTCGGCGTCGCCACGGTGAAATCCTGCAGCGTGACGATGCGCGGCAACGCGGCGACGTCGCTGACGAATTTCCCGAACTCGTGATAGGAGCCCGCAACCTTGATCTTTATCGGCAATTCGGCGTAGAAATCAGCCGGCCGTTCGCCCTCGGGCTTGAACAGCTCGAACTCCAGACCGTTCTGCAGACCGGTCTGCGACACGTCCACCAGCAGCTCGGCGACTTCGGTGCGGCTCGGCAACTGGCGCAGCATGGTGCCGAACGAGCGCCGCATCTCTTCCATCTGTTCCTTGTAGGCATCGAGATTGGCGGCCTTGGACTGCTTGACCAGGAACTGATCCTTCAGGCCGCTCTCTTTCTGGCGCGTGCTTTCCAGCGTCTCCATCTGCTGGCGTGTATCGAACCACAGTCCGCTGCCGAGCACCGCCACGCTGATCAGGACGATGGCGATGACCTTGACCGGCTTGGGCCAGCGCGCCACATCGTTGAAATCGATGTTGCGCAGTTGCGACAGATCGACGTTCAGATTCATATCTGCTCCCCGCCGACGGGCTGCTGTTTATCGGTTCCGATCTGATTGACGGTGAGCTTAAAGCGGCTGTTGCGGCCGGCATCCTTGCTGTCCGACTCGATGACATCGAGACGGGGACCGCTGAACCATTCGGAACTGTCGAGATTGCGCATGAAGGACGATACACGGGCGTTGGACTGAGCGACGCCCTCCACCACCAGCGTGCCGCTCTGCTGGACCACATTGGTCAGATACATGCCCGATGGCACCGCTCGCGCCAGCTCATCGAAGATGTGGACGACTTCCGGCCGCCGCGTCTGCAGCTCCTGGATGATGTTCATGCGCGCCAGCAGCTGCTGCTTCTTGGTTTCGATGGTGCGGATCTCGGCGATCATCGCGTCCACCTTGGCGATCTCGTCCTGCAGGAATTTGTTGCGACGTTCCTGGCTCTCGATCATGCCGCCGATGTGGATGTGAACGTAGAACACGATCACAGCCATCAGAATGGCAGCGCCGGCGGCGATGGAGATGAACTGACGCCGATCTTCCTTGCGCCGGATTTCGCGCCAGGGTAAAAGGTTTATCCGGGTCATCGGTCGGAGAACCTCCTCATGGCAAGTCCGCAGGCGATCATCAGCGAGGAGCCGTCGGCGCGGATACCCTCCGGACTGATGCGCGAGGTCAGCGACATATTGGCGAAGGGATTGGCAACCGAGGTGGTGATGCCGACCTTGTCCTCGATCAGCGCATCGACGCCCGGAATGGCGGCGCAGCCGCCGGCGAGCACGATGTGGTCCACCGTGTTGTGCTGGCTCGACGAGAAGAAGAACTGCAGCGAACGGCTGACCTGCTGCGCCATCGCCTCCTTGAACGGCTGCAACACCTCGACCTCATAGTTGTCCGGCAGACCGCCCTGCTTCTTGGCCAGACCGGCTTCGTCGTAGGAAAGGCCGTAGCGACGCATGATCTCCTCGGTCAGCTGGCGACCGCCGAACACCTGCTCGCGCGTGTAGATCACCTTGAAGTCATGAGAGACGCTGAGCGTGGTCATGGTGGCGCCGACATCGACCACGGCGATGGTCTTGCCCTCGCCGTTGTCGGGCAGCTGATTGTTGAGCAGGGAGAAGGCGGTCTCCATGGCGAACGCTTCGACATCGACGATGCGGGCGTTCAGCCCGGCCAGCTCCAGCGCCGCCACGCGCACGTCCACGTTCTCGCTGCGCGAAGCCGCGAGCAGGACATCGACCATACCTTCCTGCTTCTCGGAGGGGCCGATAATCTCGAAATCGAGACTGACTTCCTCCAGCGGATAGGGGATGTACTGGTCGGCTTCGAGCTTGAGCTGGTCCGCCATCTCGTCGTCGGAGAGCGAATCCGGCATCGAGATGACCTTGGTGATCACCGCCGATCCGGCCACCGCTACCGCCGCGGTACGGGTTCGCGTACCGGCGCGGCTGACGGCGCGCTTGATCGCCGCACCGACCGCATCGACGTCGGCAATATTTTTTTCCTCGACCGCGTTCTGCGGCAGGGGAACCACGGCGTAGCTCTCCACGCGGTAGCGTCCCCCGCTCTGCCCGAGTTCCAGGAGTTTCACCGAGGTGGAGCTGATATCCAGCCCGATCAAGGCAGGTGGGGCTCTGTTAATCATCTGAAGCATGACGGCTTCCTTCGAATCTGCCCCGGCAGGCAGCATGCTGGTTGTTGGCCTCGACGCGTGGGATCGCCCCCCGCCCTGACAGCCACCGTAATTCTTTTATTCAACGCACGTTATCGTCCGATGTCTGAAAAAGTTTTATACTCGGGGTCGGTTTTTTGCTAACTGGTCGCCATTCCCGCCTAGCTCGTAAAGTGAACCTCATGCGCAGATTGCTCCTCGCCGCCGTCCTCGGCCTGGCCGGCCTCGCCGTCCTCACCGCGGCGGCCGTCGGCGTCGCCTACCTGATCGTGGCCCCCGGCCTGCCTTCGATCGAAGCGTTGCGCGACATCCGCCTGCAGGTACCGATGCGGGTCTACAGCCGTGACGGGCGGCTGATCGCCGAATTCGGCGAGATGCGCCGTATGCCGGTGCGCTACCGCGACACCCCCGAACTGATGATCAGGGCCGTGCTCGCCGCCGAGGACGACCGCTTCTTCGAGCATCCCGGCGTCGACTACCAGGGCATCCTGCGCGCCGTGGTCAACCTGATCCGCACCGGCGAGAAGAGCCAGGGCGGCAGCACCATCACCATGCAGGTCGCGCGCAACTTCTTCCTCAGCAGCGAAAAAACCTATATGCGCAAGCTGAGCGAGATCTTCCTCTCCTTCAAGATCGAGCACGAACTGAGCAAGGAGGAAATCCTCGAGCTCTACCTGAACAAGATCTATCTCGGCAATCGCGCCTACGGCGTGGCCTCGGCCGCACAAACCTATTACGGCGCCGCGCTCAACGACTTGAGCCTGGCGCAGATGGCCATGATCGCCGGCCTGCCCAAGGCGCCGTCGCGCTCCAACCCGATCGCCGACCCCGAACGCGCCGTGATCCGCCGCAACTATGTGCTGCGACGCATGCACGACCTGGGCTATGTCGACACCGCGTCCTACCAGGCGGCCACCAGCTCACCCGATACCGCCCGCCTGCACGGCCTGGCGCTCGAAATCGAAGGCAACTACCTCGCCGAAATGGCGCGGGCGCTGATCGTGGAGCGTTACGGCGAACAGATGGCCTATACCGGCGGCCTCAAGGTCTACACCACGCTCGATTCGCGCCTGCAGCACGCCGCGGTCGACGCGCTCCGCGAAACGTTGCTGGAATATGACCGCCGTCACGGTTACCGCGGCGCCGAGCTGCGCTTCGACGCCGCGCAGCTGGACGATGAGCAGCAAGTGCTGGCGGCGCTCGACCGGATCATGCCGATCGGTGAGCTGCGCGCGGCGGTCGTCGTCGCCGTCGGCGAACGCGATGTCGAAGCCGTGCTCGCCGGCAACGAGCGGGTGACGATCGGCTGGGATGGCATGTCCTGGGCGCGCACCTACATCGACAGCAACCGGCGCGGTGCGCCGCCGCGCACGGCCGGCGATATCCTGCATCCGGGTGATGTGATCCGCGTCACGCCCCTGAGAGGCGAGGGGGGCGAAGACGGCTGGCGGCTGGCGCAACTGCCGGACGCGGAAGGCGCGCTGCTCGCCCTCGACCCGGCTGACGGCGCGATCATCGCGCTGGCGGGCGGTTTCGATTTCCGCCGCAGCCACTTCAACCGCGTCACCCAGGCCTCGCGCCAGCCCGGCTCCGCCTTCAAGCCCTTCATCTACTCGGCGGCGCTCGACAAAGGCTACACGCCCGCATCGCTGATCAACGATGCGCCCGTGGTCTTCGACGATCCGGGATTGGAGAGCACCTGGCGGCCGGGCAACTACACCGGCGAATTCTTCGGCCCCACGCGCCTGCGCGTCGCCCTGATGAATTCGCGCAATCTGGTCTCCATCCGCCTGCTGCGCTCGATCGGCATCGGCTATGCCATCGATTACGCTTCACGCTTCGGTTTCGAAGGCGCAAGCCTGCCGCGCGATCTGTCACTGTCGCTCGGCAGCGGCAGCATCACCCCGCTGCAGCTGGCGAGGGGCTTTACCGTATTCGCCAACGGCGGTTACCGTGTCACGCCCTATTTCATCGACGAGATCGTCAACGACAAGGACGAGACCCTGTTCCGCGCCATACCCGATATGATCTGCTCGGCTTGCGAGGAAGATCCGTCCATCCTCGCCGCCCTGATCGAGAGCCGGCAGGCTGCCGAAGCACAGGCGCTGGCGGACGGCGTGGAACCGCCCGTCTTTCCCCGGATCGCCGAACGCGCCATCAGTGCACAGAACGCTTATCTGATGACCTCGATGATGCAGGACGTCATCACCAGCGGTACCGCCGTGCGTGCGCGTCAGCTCGGGCGCAGCGATCTGGCCGGCAAGACCGGCACCACCAACGACCTGTTCGACGCCTGGTTCGCGGGCTTCAACTCGACCCTGGTCGCGGTATCATGGATCGGCTTCGATCAGCCGCGTTCGCTCGGCAACGGGGAAACCGGCAGCCGCGCGGCGCTGCCGATGTGGATCAACTTCATGCGGAAAGGACTGGAGGGCACGGCGGAGCATCCGCTGACCCGGCCGCCCGGCCTGGTCACCGTGCGCATCGATCCGGAAACCGGACTGCTCGCCGCCAGCAATCAGCGCAACGGCATCTTCGAAACCTTCCAGGCCGATCTGGTGCCACGCCGTCAGAGCGGCGGCCAGAACGACAGCGAGAGAGCGTCCGGCGGCGGCGCCGGCAACGGGATTCCCGAGCAGCTGTTCTGAAGCGAATGCCTCAGCCGCGCTCGGTGGCGGGCACGTAGTCGCGCCGGTGATGGCCGGCATAGATCTGCCGCGGTCTGCCGATGCGCTGATCGGGCTCCGCGATCATTTCCATCCATTGCGCCACCCAGCCCGCCGTACGGGCGATGGCGAACATGACGGTGAACATATTGGCCGGGATGCCGAGCGCCCGGTAGATGATGCCCGAATAGAAATCGACGTTCGGATACAGTTTGCGCTCGATGAAGTATTCATCCTGCAACGCGATTTCCTCCAGCCTCAGCGCCAGTTCGAAGAAAGGATCATTGGCGTCACCGAATTTCTTCAGCACTTCGTGGCACATCTTGCGGATGATCTTGGCGCGCGGATCGTAGTTCTTGTAGACGCGATGGCCGAAGCCCATG
>CAYLYS010000051.1:0-18093 GCA_964388175.1 uncultured Chromatiales bacterium
GCATGGCGGTGCCGTACCAGCCGATCATGGCGGCGCCATGCTCTGCTACGTGACGCCGAAGGAACACCTCGGCCTGCCCAACCGTGAGGACGTGCGCGAAGGCATCATCACCTACAAGATCGCCGCCCATGCCGCCGATCTCGCCAAGGGCCATCCCCGCGCGCAGGTGCGCGACAACGCGCTGTCCAAGGCGCGCTTCGAGTTCCGCTGGGAAGACCAGTTCAACCTCGGCCTCGACCCCGAGCGTGCCCGCGAGTATCACGACCAGACCCTGCCCAAGGACGGCCACAAGGTCGCGCACTTCTGCTCCATGTGCGGCCCGCAGTTCTGCTCGATGAAGATCACCCAGGAAGTGCGCGACTATGCGCGCGACAAGGGACTGGCTGACGATGATCTGGCGCTGGAACAGGGTATGGCGGAGAAAGCCGTCGAGTTCAAGCGTGGCGGCAAGGCACTGTATATCAAGAAATAGCCCCGCCCCAATCCTCCCCCTTGTCAGGTGGGCTTTGGCAATTATTTTTTGACGGCCGACTGGTTGGCGCTCAATAGAGTATTTATACTCTAGCCATTCCGGTTCCGAGGCCCTCGCCATGCATCACCCGGCTTACCTTTGCGGCGCTATCGTCTGTACCCTGCTGCTTTCCGCCTGCGGCGGTGGAGGAAGCGGCAGTATTGAAGAAGAAAGGCTCGCCACCGGCCGCCTGATCCAGAGCAGCGCCAACGGTCCCATCACCTATACCACCGTAGCGGGCTGGCGCGTCGCGGTGGATTCCGGCGCCGTCACCATCGCCATCCCCGCCACACTCTCCGCCTCCGGCGCATTCGCCTATGCTTCCGAAAACACGCAGGAAAAGCTCGGTGGCCTGCATATCAAGGACTGGGACGACAGCGTACGCAGCCTGATGCTGCCGGGTGGCACCAAGCTGACTCTCCGCGCCGACGCGGCGCAGGGTACGATGCAATCGGTCGATATCTACGACGGCAACGAAAGCCATCAGGTCGATCCCCGCAACAATACCATTCTGCACAGCAGCACCGATGGCACGGTCGCGGCCACTCGCGCATCCACGTCAGCCGATGGGGAAACCGCTTACCTGCAGGCATGGCCGGAGGGCGCCCTTCTGTCCGGATCCTGGGACGGATTTCTCTTTTTCCAGAATCTCTACGTCCAAGGCGCCGCCGACGATGGCACCCTGCTGGAAAAGGACACTCGCATCGAACCGCTGGGGCGCATGTTCGGGGTGAGCGAGATAGACGATTACTACGACGATCCCCGCCTCGATGGCACCTGATTCCGGAGAACAAGCGATATGATCCGCCCGCCCGTTCTGGCCGTTCTGCTGATGCCTTTGCCGCTCGCCCTGAGCCTGTCCGCCGTGGCAGCCTGCGGCACGGAACCCCTCGGTCGTTTGACGCAGGATGCACCCGGCGAACCGCTGGAATATATCAGCGCCGATGCGAACTCCGTCATCAAGGTCGACCTGCATACCATCACCGTCACCCACCTCGAACACTATACCGTCCAGCACTGGGGTGACCCGCACGAGAATCTGAACGGCAAGCACACCAAGGACTGGAACGGCGATCGGCGCACGCTGCTGTTGCAGAGCGGCGTGAAAATCACCATGCATGCCGCGGGACCGCAGGGCGTGGTGGAAACGATGACCATCTACGAAGGCACGGCACGCCACCAGATCAGGAACACCGACAACACGATCCTGATCAGTTGCGACGACGATCCCGAAACCGAGACGCTGGAAGCGGCAGAAGCCGACGGCGAAACCGCACACCTGGCCATCCTGGCGCTCTCATCCGAAGGCGTCAACACGCTGTACTATCAGAACGTCTACACGGAGATTGCCGGCGAGAACGGTGTGATGGAGCGAACCTTCGATCCCGTCCCGCTGGGCGAAGCATGGGCGCCCGTGGGAAATGTGGGTCAGGTCAACGACTATTACGACGATCCGCGTCTGGGCCACACCTGATCGAACGACGGGCCCCATCCCAGCCTTTACGAAATCCCGCTGTGCCGCAGCAACGCGTCGATCTGTGGCTCACGGCCGCGGAATTCGATGAACAGTTCCATCGGCTCACGCGAGCCGCCCTGCTCCAGGACGGTGGCGAGGAAACGCCGTCCGGTTTCGGCATCGAACAATCCCCTCTCCTCGAACAGCGAGAAAGCGTCGCTCGACAGCACCTCGGCCCATTTGTAACTGTAATAGCCCGCCGCGTAGCCGCCGGCGAAGATGTGCGAGAAGCTGTGCGGAAAGCGGTTGAACGCCGGCGGATACACCACCGCGACCTGGTCGCGGACCTCGGCCAGCAGTTCGTAGACGCGCCCGCCGCGGGCCGGATCGTATTCCAGGTGCAGGCGGAAATCGAACAGCGCGAACTCGATCTGGCGCAGCATCTTCATGCCGGCCTGGAAGTTGCGCGCGGCGAGCAGGCGCTCGAAGACCTCGGCCGGCAGACGCTCGCCGGTCTTGTAGTGCCCGGAGATCAGGGCGATCGACTCCTTCTGCCAGCACCAGTTCTCCATGAACTGGCTCGGCAGCTCGACCGCGTCCCAGGGCACGCCCTGAATGCCGGCGACGCTCGGATAATCAATGCGCGTCAGCATATGATGCAGACCGTGCCCGAATTCGTGGAACAGGGTCAGCACTTCGTCATGGGTGAACAGCGCCGGGCCGTCGCCGACCGGCGGCGAGAAATTGCACACCAGATAGGCAACCGGTGTTTCCACGCCCGCCGCCGCTTTCCGGCGGATGATGCACTCATCCATCCAGGCGCCGCCGCGCTTGTGCGAGCGCGCGAAGAGATCGAGATAGAACTGGCCGCGCAATTCGCCGCTGGCATCGTAGATCTCGAAGAAGTGCACATCGGGATGCCAGGTCTCGACATCCTGGCGAGCGCGGATGGACAGACCGTACAGGCGGCGCACGATCTCGAACATGCCGGCGAGCACGCGCGACTCCGGGAACCAGGCGCGCAACTGCTCCTGCGAAATATCGTAGGTATGCTGGCGCAGCTTCTCGGAGTAATAGGGCAGATCCCAGGCTTCCAGCGTATCGATGCCATGATGTGCATAGGCATAGGCGCGCAGCTCCTCGAGCTCGCGCCGCGCCACCGGCAGCGAACGCTGCGCCAGATCGTTGAGAAAAGCGAGCACCTGCGCCGGATCGGCGGCCATCTTCGTCGCCAGCGAACGTTCGGCATAGTTGGCAAAGCCGAGCAGCCGCGCCTGCTCGTAGCGCAGCGCCAGGATGCGTTCCATCACCGGCCCGTTGTCCCAGCGCCCCGCGCACGGCCCTTCGTCCGACGCGCGGGTGACGAAAGCCTCGTACATCTCGCGCCGCAGTTCGCGATCGTCGGCATGGGTCATCACTGCCAGATAGGACGGGAATTCGAGGGTGAACAGCCAGCCCTGCAGATGCTGCTGTGCGGCAGCCTGCGCCGCCATCGCACGCACCGTATCGGGCAGGCCGGACAGGCGCGACTCGTCGTCCACCAGGCGCGTCCAGCCGTTGGTGGCGTCGAGCAGATTCTGCTCGAAGGTCGCGGTCAGCGTCGCCAGTTCGGCGACGATCTCGCGGTAACGCGCCCGCGCCGCGTCATCGAGCGCGATGCCGGAGAGGCGGAAATCACGCAGCGCGTGTTCGACCAGCTGGCGCTGCGGCGCCGTGAGCGCGGCGAATCCGGCCGAGTCGCGCAGGGCGCGGTAGCCGCGATAGAGCCGCTCGTCCTGCCCCAGCTCCGCCGTATAGGCGCTGAGCAGGGGCAGACAGGCATTATAGGCATCGCGCAGCGCGGGGTGGTTGACCACCGCATTGAGGTGCGCAACCGGCGACCAGGCCCGATTCAGGCGGTGACCGAGCTCCTCCAGCGGCAGCACCAGACTGTCCCAGTCATGGCCGTCGGCGGCAGCCAGCAACCGGTCGATGCGGGCGCGGTTGTCGGCCAGCAGCCACTGCACGGCGGCCAGGGCATGCTCGGCGCGGATCGCACCGAAGCGCGGCAGGCCGCTGAAATCGAGCAGGGGATTACCTTCGGGGCGTGAATGTTGCATCATGAAACTCTGAACGGAAAGATTGGATCCTGATAGCATAGCGTCCCGCACAGGGACATCGACCGGCCGGCACGTCTCGCATCGCCCATGCCTCGCTCGATTTTCCCGCATAGGGGAAAAGACGCAAGGAAAATTTGCGCGGCGTGACGGCGGGAACACCACGCACCCGCGCGATTCATCACATCTGCTCCGGATCCGCTCCAGGTCCGCTCCAGATTCGTTCCGGATCCGCTCTGGGTCTAATCGCTCTGGGTACTAATCCGGGATCCATGCTGTCCCGCTCCGCGGGCATCGGTACGGGAACCGTCGAGCCGGCACACGGCAGGGGAAAGAGGTACGCAATGACGATAAGAGCATTCGAAGGCACTACACCGCTGCTCGGGGAACGGGTCTACATCGATCCGCACGCCCTGGTGGTCGGCCGGGTGACGATCGGCGACGACGCCTCGCTCTGGCCGATGGCCGTGGCGCGCGGCGATGTGAACACCATCAGCATCGGCGCCGGCACCAACATCCAGGACGGCACTGTCATGCACGTCACGCAGGCCAGCGCCGCCAACCCCGACGGTTTCGCGCTCACCATCGGCGCCCGCGTCACCGTCGGCCACGGCGTCATACTGCATGCCTGCACCATCGAAGATCTGGTGCTGATCGGCATGGGTTCGACCATCATGGACGGCGCGACCGTGCGCACCGGCACCATCGTCGGCGCCGGCAGCCTGGTGCCGCCGGGCAAGGTGCTGGAAAGCGGCCACCTTTACCTCGGCAGTCCGGTGCGCCTGGTACGCAAGCTGAGCGAACAGGAAACCGCCTTTCTCGATACCTCGGCGCAGCACTACATCGCGCTCAAGAACAGATACATGGCGGCGTAAACAAACCCTCAGTTCTCGTGGCGGGCAAGAAACGCCGCCAGACCCTCTTCATACATGGCGCCGCTGCTGAGATAGCCATCGCAGTGCCGGCCGCTGATTTCCAGCAAGGCCTTGGGTTCGGCAGCGATCTCGAACAGACGCTGCGCGTGCCCGAACGGCACGGTTTCATCCAGGCGGCTGTGCACGATGAGCACCGGACAACGCACCGCGCGCAGATGGTCGGCGACCGGATAGCGGTAACGCGTCAGCAGCCGCGCCGGCAGCAAAGGATGATGGTCGGCGGCCACAGCGGGCAACGAAGTGAACGTGGATTCGACCACCAGCGCACGCGGCCTATGCCGCGCGGCGAGCCATGACGCGACCGCTCCGCCGAGCGAACGCCCCAGCACCACGATGTCCCGCGGCACCTGCCCGCGCTCGCGCAACAGGTATTCCCACATCGCCTGCGCGTCGAGGTACATGCCGCGCTCATCGGGACGTCCTTCGCTGCGACCATAGCCGCGGTAATCGAACAGCAGCACGCTGAAACCCAGGCGATGGAACAGCGCCAGCGTATCCATGCCGTGCGAAATATTGCCGGTATTGCCGTGGCAATAAATCAAGGTGCCACGTGCGCGCTGATTGAACACGAACCAGCCATGGAGACGCACGCCGTCGGCAGTGCGCACGAAGATGTCTTCATAAGCGTAGCCGTGCGCATCCGGCTGCGTCACCAGCTCGCGCTGCGGCCGGAAGATCCGTCGCGTCTGCCGCGCGTAGGTCCAGATCAGAACCGAGGCATACAGTGCCGCCAAAGCCAGCGCGGCGCTCACCAGCAGGCTCAGCATCTGCGCCCACCCGTCTGCTTGCTGGCGCCCGCGCGTCCCGGTCTAATATTCTCAAGATGACCGTCGATACCGCGCACTCCAAACAAATGGGCCTCATCATCGGCTGCGCCGTCGGTGACGCCATCGGCAAACTCGCCGCGGGCGCCCTGAACCGGGAGGATCTCCTGCACGGCATCGAGCGCGAGACGCTGCTGCGCTATACCGACGGCACCGCGCTGATGCTGCTGGTCGCCGACACGCTGATCGAGTTCGGCGGCCTCGATCCCGAAATCCTCGGCAATCGCTTCCACGAGCATTATCACGGCGAAAGATGGCGCGGTTACGACGACGGCATGCGCGAAATCCACACACTGGTCGCCCGCGAAGGCATCGGCTACATCGATGCCGCCGCGCGTCTGCTCGGCAATGAGGCTTCGTACGGCAACCGCGCCGCGACGCGCGTCATTCCGCCGCTGCTTTACGGCGGCGACAGCGCGGCGATGGAGCAGAACATCGGCATCGCGACGCGCATCAGCCACGCGCATCCCATCGCGCTCGACGCCGCGCTGCTGCTGGCGGCGGCCTTGAACCAGGCGCTCGCGCTGAATCCGCAGCGTCCGTTCGCACCGCAGACTTTTCTCGCCGCACTGCCCGCGCCGCGGCGCACGCGCGAAATGCGCGACCAGCTCGACACGGTCTCTACCCTGCTCGACAGCGCAGCGCCATTGACGGAAGCGGCGCGCCGGCTCAAGCTCAGCGCTACCGTTCATGAATCCCTGCCCTTCGCGCTGTACTGTTTTCTGCTTCATCCCCACGCCTTCATGGAATGCCTGCTCGCCGCCGTGCTGCAGGGCGGCGACCGCCCCGCCATGGGTGCCATGGCCGGCGCGCTCGGCGGCGCCCTGCTCGGCATCGAGGCGATTCCGCCCGCCTGGCGCGGCAAGCTGGAAAATCATCCGCACATCGAGGCGCTGGCGCACGAGCTGATCGCGCGCAACACGCCGGCGCACGAATAGCATCCGGCATTTGCCATCACCCGAAGCTCAGGCCGGATCTTTCCCGCCCTGCAGATCGGCGCGCAATCGATCGCCGAGGCCCGCGGTATCGGGATGAACGCCGCGCCAGAGCGCGAAAGCTTCCGCCGCCTGCTCGATGAGCATGCCCAGCCCGTCGGCGACAGCCGCCGCACCGTGCGCCGCCGCCCAGCGCAGAAAAGGCGTCGGCGCGGCGCCGTACATCATGTCGTAGCAGCAACAACCGGGCGCCAGCGCGGATGCGGGCAAAGGCAGCGCCTCGCCGTGCAGGCTCGCCGAGGTGCCGTTGATGATCAGATCGAAACGCTCGTCTGCGATCTCGTCGAAACCGCACGCCGTGAGCACCGTGGCACCGGCGGCGGCAGCGAAATGATGCCGCAATTCCGATGCCCGTTCTTTGCTGCGGTTGACGAGGGTCAGACCGGCGGGCTGCAGGGCCAGCAGCGCCTCGAGCACACCGCGCACCGCACCGCCGGCGCCGACCAGCAACACGCGGCGGCCGGCCAGCGGCCACGCCAGATTGGCGCTCAAATCCCGCGCCAGACCGGCGCCGTCGGTATTGTCGCCGTACAGCGTACCGTCCGCTTCGCGGCGGATGGTATTGACCGCGCCCGCGCGCTCAGCGCGGCTGCTGCGCCGATCGACCAGCGCCCAGGCCTGCTGCTTGAACGGCACGGTGATGTTGAGCCCCTTGCCGCCGGCGGCGAAAAAATTGCCGACCGCCTGCGCAAACCCGCCTTCGTCGACCTGGATGGCACTATAGACCAGACGCTGACGGGTACGGCGCGCGAATTCGGCGTGGATGCGCGGCGACAGGCTGTGCGACACCGGATTGCCCATCACGGCGTACTGATCGGGTGCGGCGTCGAAATCGAACAGGGAAGACATCGCGTCAGGGTAAAAGGGCGGGGAGGAAATGGAAAGGGGAACGATACGGATGGTACGACGCGATGACCGGCTCAGCGCCGACGGGAAGACCGCTGCGCACCGCCCTCAGCCGTCGCGCTCGCGCAGCCAGCGCGCCGCATCGCGGGCGAAGTAGGTGAGGATGGCATCCGCGCCGGCGCGGCGAATCGACAGCAGGCTCTCCAGCACGGCGCTGCGCTCATCGAGCCAGCCGCGCTCGCAGGCCGCCTTGATCATCGCGTACTCGCCGCTGACCTGGTAGGCGAAGGTGGGCACGCCGAAGCCGCGCTTGATGCGAGCGATGATGTCCAGATACGGCAGGGCCGGTTTGACCATGACCATGTCCGCGCCTTCCGCCAGATCCAGTTCGACCTCTCGCAGCGCTTCGTCGGTATTGGCGGGATCCATCTGGTAAGTGTACTTGTTGCCCACGCCCAGGTTCGCCGCCGAGCCGACCGCGTCGCGGAAAGGACCATAGAAATGCGAGGCGTACTTGGCGGAATAGGCGAGGATGCGGGTATGGATGTGCCCCGCCGCCTCCAGGGCCTCGCGAATGGCGCCGATACGGCCGTCCATCATGTCGGACGGTGCCACCACGTCCGCGCCCGCGACCGCATGCGTCAGCGCCTGGCGCACCAGCACTTCGATGGTCTCGTCGTTGAGCACGTAACCGCCATCGTCGATGAGACCATCCTGACCGTGGCTGGTATAGGGATCGAGCGCGATGTCGGTGATCACGCCGAGCCCCGGGCAGGCCTGCTTCAAGGCACGCACGGTGCGCTGCACCAGACCCTCGGGGTTGTAGGCCTCGCGCGCATCGAGGCTCTTCCGCTCCTGATCGACCACCGGAAACAGCGCGATGGCGGGCACACCCAGCCCGTACAGCGCACTCGCCTCCTCGACCAGCAGATCGATGCTGAGCCGCTCGACGCCGGGCATGGAAGCGACCGGTACGCACTGCCCCGAACCTTCGAGGACGAACAGCGGACAGATCAGATCCGCGGCGGAAAGCACCGTCTCGCGCATCAGGCGACGGCTGAACTCGTCGCGCCGCATGCGCCGCATGCGCACGGCGGGAAAGCGCTTGCCCAGGGGCTCCGTCATGGCTCGATCCGGATCTCGGGGCCGTGCGTCAGCGCCGACGTGACGCGGTCTTGCCGGCGGCCGCTTTCTTCGCCGGCGCTTTCTTCGCTGGTGACTTCTTAGCTGGCGACTTCTTAGCCGCCGGCTTCTTCGCGGCCGAGGTCTTTTTCACGGCCGGCTTCCGGGCGCTGGTTTTTTTCACCACGGCCTTCCTGGCCGGCGTTTTCTTGGTCGCTGTTTTCTTGGCCGTTGTTTTCTTAGCAGGCGCTTTTCTGGCCGGCGCCTTCTTTATCGATGCTTTCTTGGTCGATGCTTTTTGGGCCGCCGCCTTTTTCAGCGGCGCCTTTTTGGCAACGGCTTTGCGAGTCGCAGCCTTCACCGTTTTCTTCTTCGGCGCCGATCGTCCGGCACTCGCTTGCTTCTTGGTCGTGGCTTTTTTCGGCGCCGCCTTCTTGACCGCGGTTTTCTTGACCGCCGTCTTCTTCACCGCGGCCTTCTTCGCCGTCACCTGCTTCTTGGCCACGGCTTTCTTCTTGGGTTCGGCTTTCTTCTTGGGCTCGGCCTTTTTCACAACCGCCGGTTTGGCCACGGCCTTCTTTGCCGCCGCGGTCTTGCCGGCCGCCGGTTTCTGCTTCACCGCGGCGCGGGCGGCAGGCTGCTTCTCGGCCACAGCGGTCTTCTTCCCGCCATCGGTCGTGCGCGCCGGTGCGGCCGTTTTGGCGGTTTGATTCTTGCCGGCATCGGCGCGTTTGCCTTCGCCGCGTGCCGCCGGTGCGGCCTGTTTCTTCGCTTGGGCATTGGCCGCGGCGGCTTCGATGCTCGCTTTTCTTTCCTTGCGCTCCCGCTCGGCCCTTTCCTTCGCCTCACGGCGGCCGTCTTCGACCGCCTGCTGGATACCGGCGAAGATGTGTGTGATCTCGCCCGTGCCCTGCACGGTCTTGAGGCGATTCTGTTCGCGGTAGTATTCGATCACCGGTGTCGTCTGCGCCTCGTAGACGCGCAGGCGGTTGCCGATCGTCTCTTCGTTGTCGTCGGCGCGATGCCGCAGATTGCCGCCGCACTTGTCGCAGCGATCCTCGAGCTTGGAAGGCGAGGTATAAACGTTGTAGGTCTGGCCGCAGGACTCGCAGGTGCGCCGACCCGTCATGCGCTGCATGAGGACATCGGAGTCCACTTCGATCAGCAGGGCGAATTCGAGCGGCTGCCCCATCCGCTCGAGCATGGCGTCCAGTGCCTGTGCCTGCGCGTTGTTGCGCGGAAATCCATCGAGGATGAAACCGTTGCGCGCATCGCTCGCGGACAGCCGCTCACCGATCATGGCCAGCACCAGATCGTCGGAAACCAGCCGTCCCGCATCCATCGCCGCCTTGGCCTGCAGGCCCAGCGGCGTACCGGACTTCACTGCGGCCCGCAGCAGATCCCCCGTCGATATCTGGGGTACCTTGTATCGTTCCGTCAGGAGTTTGGCTTGCGTTCCCTTGCCCGACCCCGGCGCCCCCAGTAATACGAGTCTCATGGCATTCGCTCCGTCATGTGGTTTATTTTTCTGATAAACCCCTAATTCCTTCAATGTCTTAATGCGGCTCTCGTGACGGATGTGGTATCGTCCCCGACGGCTTGCAGAGCGCAGACATTCGTGTTGTATGCTTATACAGTTTTTTCGCATCCGTGCAAAGGGCGGCGCGGCGCGGAAAAGCGATGTCACGCATCTACTTATCGACGTTGCGCCGGCGAGGGGATGAAATGAGCAAGAAAAGGAATGCGTTTTACGCTCAGTCGGGCGGTGTCACCGCCGTCATCAACGCCAGCGCCTGCGGCCTCATCGAGACCGCGCGCCGGCACCGCGACCGCATCGGCAAGGTCTACGCCGGCCGCGACGGCATCATCGGCGCGCTCACCGAGGATCTCATCGACACCAGCCGTGAATCCGCCGCCGCCATCGCCGCGCTGCGCCACACTCCCGCCGGCGCCTTCGGCTCCTGCCGCTACAAGCTCAAGGGACTCGAGCAGAGCCGGCGCGAGTACGAGCGCCTGATCGAGGTTTTCGCCGCGCATGACATCGGCTACTTCTTCTACAACGGCGGCGGCGACTCGGCGGATACCTGCCTGAAGATCTCGCAGCTCGCCGAAACCATGGGTTACCCGATCCAGGCCATCCACATCCCCAAGACCGTGGACAACGACCTGCCCATCACCGACAACTGCCCCGGCTTCGGTTCGGTCGCCAAGTACATCGCCATCTCGACCCGCGAAGCGAGCCTGGACGTCGCCTCCATGTGCAAGACCTCGACCAAGGTGTTCGTGCTCGAAGTCATGGGACGACATGCCGGCTGGATCGCCGCCGCCGGCGGACTCGCGGCCGACGAGGCGTTCGATCTGCCCCTCGTCATGCTCTTTCCCGAAGTCGCCTTCGACCGCGCACGCTTTCTCGCGCGCGTGGAAACGCTGGTCAAAAAACATGGCTACTGCTCGGTCGTGGTCTCCGAAGGCGTCCGCGATGCCGAGGGGAAATTCCTTTCCGATCAAGGCGTGCGCGATGCCTTCGGTCATGCCCAGCTGGGCGGCGCGGCGCCGGTGATCGCCGGCCTGGTGAAGGAAGGGCTCGGCCTCAAATACCACTGGGCAGTGGCGGACTACCTGCAGCGCGCGGCGCGCCACATCGCTTCGAAAACCGACGTCGAACAGGCTTATGCCGTCGGCCGCGCCGCCGTACGCTTCGCCCTGCAGGGACACAATGCTGTCATGCCCGCCATCGAACGCGGCGCCGGCAAACCCTACCGCTGGAAGATCGGCATGGCACCGCTCGGCAAGGTCGCCAACGTCGAAAAGAAGATGCCCAGGAATTACATCAGCCGCGACGGCTTCGGCATCACCCAGGCCTGCCGCGATTACCTGCTGCCGCTGATCAAGGGCGAGGACTATCCGCCCTACCGCAACGGCCTGCCGCGTTACGTGCGCCTGAAGAATAGCGCGGTGAAGAAAAAAACCGGCGTGGCATTCACCATCGCATGATCACCGCGCCGCGCCTGCCGCCGCCGACGGCCGATAGATAGCGCTAAGACCGCAACTCTCGCAACCTTCACACCAGCCACTCCCCGCTCCCGCTTCCCATCCATGAACCAGGCCGCGCACCATCACCACCACGATCACGGGCCGCACCATCATCACCATGCCGGCGGCGGCGCCGGTGAACGCGTCCTGATCTATGGCCTGATCGTCACCCTGGCCTTCGCCGCGGTGGAAGCGATCGGCGGCTGGTGGGCCGGTTCACTCGCGCTGATGAGCGATGCCGCGCACATGCTGTCCGACGCCACCGCGCTCGCCCTCGCCGCCCTCGCCGCCCATTTCGCGCGGCGGCCACCCTCCTCGCGCCATTCCTATGGATTGCTGCGCGCCGAGGTCATCGCGGCGCTGTTCAACGGCGTTTTCATTCTGCTGGTCGTTTTCGGCATCGGCTGGCACGCCATCGAACGCCTGCGCAATCCCCAGGAGATCGACGGCGTACTCGTCATTTTCATCGCCATAGGCGGCATGATCGTCAATCTTTTCCTGGTCTGGCTGCTCCATCGCGGCGAGCAGAATCTCAACACCCGCGCCGCCATGCTCCATGTCGTGGGCGATCTGCTCGGCTCGGTCGCCGCGCTCGCCTCGGGCGTGGTGATCTACACCACCGGATGGACGCCCATCGATCCGCTGCTGTCCTTTCTGATCTGCGCCCTGATCCTGTATTCCAGCCTGCGTCTGCTGCGCGACGTGCTGCACGTGATCATGGAGGGCGTGCCGCAGCATCTCGAATTGCCCGAAGTGGGGCGCGCCATGGCCGGCGTCGACGGCGTCCGGGAAGTCCACGATCTGCACATCTGGGCGGTGTCGAGCGGGATGGTCGTGCTTTCCGCCCACGTCGTCATCGACGATATGACGCGCTGGGAATCCATCTTCGAGGGGCTGCGCCGGCTGCTGCAGGATCGCTACGGCCTGGAACACGTCACGCTGCAGCCCGAGCCACGGATGCGGGTCAACCGCGTGCCGACACCGAGGCGCCCGGCCCCGCCCGGATAAAGTCAGCCGGCGCGTTTTCTGCTACCATTTGAGCCCCTTGATGATATGTCCGGGTGCTATATCCGGGCATTGTCCGGAACCCGCTGCGACATAAAGCCGCGCGGCGATGCGCCGGCAAGCGAACCCTTACCCAAATCCGATAACCAGCTCGATAACTTCGATAACCAGGAGGAGCCCATGTCCAAGCTCGTCAATCCTCACGGCAGCACGACGCTGAAACCCCTGCTGCTGAGCGGCGCCGCCCTCGCCGAGGAACGGCAGCGGGCGCAATCCCTGCCCAAGCTGCGCATCAGTTCGCGCGAAGCGGGCGATCTGGTGATGATGGGCATCGGCGGCTTCACGCCGCTGGACGGCTTCATGACGCATGCCGACTGGAAAGGCGTGTGCAGCGATTTCACCATGGACAACGGCGTGTTCTGGCCGATTCCGATCACGCTGTCCTGCGACGAACGCCTCGCCGGCGGCATCGGCACCGGCAGCGAAATCGCCCTGGTGAGTCCGGACAGCGACGAAATCATGGCCACCATGAAGGTGACCGAGAAATACACCATCGATAAGGGTCACGAATGCAACGCCGTGTTCAAGACCGACGATCCGGCGCATCCCGGCGTGAAGATGGTCATGGAGCAGGGCGAGGTCAACCTCGCCGGCCCGGTGAAGGTGCTGTCCGAAGGTGATTTCGCCGCACGCTTCCCCGGCATCTACATGACGCCGGCGGAAACGCGTGCGCTGTTCGACGCCAAGGGCTGGAGCACGGTCGCCGCCTTCCAGACCCGCAACCCGATGCACCGCTCGCACGAATACCTGGCCAAGATCGCCATCGAGACCTGCGACGGCGTGCTCATCCACTCGCTGCTCGGCAAGCTCAAGCCGGGCGACATCCCGGCCGAAGTGCGCAGCCGCGCCATCGACGCGCTGGTGAAGAACTACTTCGTCGACAACACCGTCGTCCAAGCCGGCTACCCGCTCGACATGCGCTACGCCGGACCGCGCGAAGCGCTGCTGCACGCACTGTTCCGCCAGAACTACGGTTGCTCGCACCTCATCGTCGGCCGCGACCACGCCGGCGTCGGCGAATACTACGGCCCCTTCGACGCCCAGCACATCTTCGACGAAATCCCCGCGGGCGCACTCGAAACCAAACCGCTGAAGATCGACTGGACCTTCTGGTGCTACAAGTGTGGCGGCATGGCCTCCGCCCGCACCTGCCCGCACGAAGCCGGCGACCGCCTGCTGGTATCCGGCACCAAACTGCGCAAGGTGCTGTCGGAAAACGAACACGTGCCGCCGGAATTCAGCCGCCCCGAAGTGCTGGCGATCCTGCGCGAGTACTATGCCGGCATCAAGGATGAGGATCGTGTCGAGGTCAAGCTGAGCGGGCATTCGGCGCGCTGAGCGGGTATCTGCATTAGGCAATCCGTTGAGGAGTCAGCAAAGCTGACTCCTCAACGCTCACTTCAGTATCGGGCGCGAAGCCTCAGGGTGGAAGCGACCCGCCTCCGACAGGCCCGCATCCATCTGACACACGGTTAGCGATCCTGATGACAAAAGAATAAACTTGGTATCAATCGAGAGCTGAGGCAATCCATCATGGCCAAGGCAGTCAAGGAAATCGAACAGGAGATCCGCGCTCTCAACAGCGAGGAGAAAATCGAGCTGCTGCGATTGCTTATCGCCGAGCTGGATGCACCGGCCGACTCCAACGCAGAGCGAGCATGGCTCGAAACCGCGCAGCGCAGATACCAGGAACTGATCGAAGGGAAGATCAAGGGTATTCCCGGGCCACTCGTTTTTGACCGTCTGCGCGCTCGGCTTCGCGGATGAAATACGAGTTCCACC
Source organism: uncultured Chromatiales bacterium (assembly GCA_964388175.1). Lineage (GTDB taxonomy): Bacteria > Pseudomonadota > Gammaproteobacteria > SZUA-140 > SZUA-140 > JAITWN01. The sequence goes on from CAYLYS010000051.1 coordinate 14,666, forward strand.
CCGAAGCGGAGCTGGAACTGTACGAAGCCGCGTTACGCTACGAGTCGGAAATCACCGGACTTGGCATCCGCTTCGGCAACGAAGTGGAGCAAGTTATCAGTCTGCTGCTCGAACACCCGGAGATGGGCGCACGTGTCGACGAAGATCTGCGGCACTTCGTGCTCAGGAAGTTTCCCTTCTCCGTCGTGTACGCGACCATGGGCGAACTCGTCTACATCGTTGCAATTGCTCACGGCAGCCGCGAACCTGAGTATTGGCGGCTTCGCATTCAAGATCGCTGACCAATATTCCAAACCGACACGCTCAACGCAAAACCGGAACGCGGCTGGATTCACATGCCCCGAGCCGGGAACGATATCCATCAGAACACCAACGCTCCGCGCGATCTGCTCGACAGGCTGCCAGATCAAATCAGCCACCGCGCCCAATAAGCGCATCTGACGCCATAACACCTCAATACCTGGCGCGCAGCGTCAAAGCGAAGTTGAACGGCTCGCCGTAGGTATTGTAGGTATTCAGCCCGCCGAGCCGCGTGTAGTAGGTGCGGTCGAAGAGGTTGTTGAGGTTGAGGGCGAGCGTGAAATGCTCGTCGATGCGGTACGACAGCAGTGCATTGGTGATCGCATAGCCGCCCTGCCTGCGCACGGCGGACGTCCCGGTACCCGCGGTGCTGCTGCTGACCGCGTTCACACCCAGACCGACGCTCAGCCCTTCCAGCAATCCATTGCCGAAGCGGCGCACGCTCCATAGCTTGAAGGTATGTCTGGGCTCCCAAGTACTAAAGGGCAGACCTTCGTTGTTGCGGTCTCTCAGATACTCGGTCTCGAGCCGGGTGTAGCCGGCCTGGATGTCCCAGCCCGGCGCCGGGCTGCCAGCGACTTCCGCTTCCCATCCCTTGCTTTCGACCTCGCCCGCATTGAGGAAGAAGCCCGGGTTGTCGGGATCCTGGAAAGCCCTGTTTTCGTCACGCAGATCGAACAGGGCGATCGACGCCGTCAGCCGGCCATCGAAGAACTCGCCCTTGCTGCCGATCTCGTACTGCCTGCCGACACGCGGATCGAGCGTGCCGCCACCCGACCGATCCTGACTCTGCGGCACGAAGATGTCGCTGTAGCTGGCATACAGGGAAATCCGCTCATTCACCTCGAACACCGCAGCGGCGTAGGGCGTCACCTCTCCATCGGTCTTGTTGGCGTTGGTCGTCCACGCGGTAGGCGTTGCCGGCGGAACGTTGCGTGAACGCACGCGGAAATCGCTGACGCGCGCACCGGCGACGACGATGAGCGGTTCGGCGACGCGCAGGCGCAACTGCCCGTAGAAACCGCTCTGCCGGGTTTCCGTTTCACTGCCGAGCGTATGGGCCAGATCGAAGTCGGGCACCAGATCGTGGCGACCGAAAGGCACGTCCGTCACACCCGGCGCGTTGATGCCGTCGAACACCGACAGCAGGCTGTCGTAGTTGTAGCCGATGAGCGCCTGGTGCTCGCGCCCGAACAGGCGGAACGGACCGGACAGAAAGAGATCCACCGCATCGCGCTCATAATTGAAATCGCGCACCCGCCGGCTGTAGTTGAGCGTGCCGGTATCGGGATCGACGCCGGTCGAGGGAAAGCCGTCCCTGAAATAGAAATCCTGATCGCGCCGGCTCAGCCTGACCACAGCGTTCCAGCCGCTGTCGAAGCGATGGTTCAGCTCCGCGAGATAATCCCGGGTATCCCACTCGTAGCGGTTCCAGTCCGGATAGGGATTGGTCGAGCGCGGCGCATCGATCAGCCCTCCGTCGGTCCAGGCCGGCAGGCCCATGTAAGGTACGTCGGTCTCATCGTCCTGGATGGTCGCGGCGAGCGACAGCGTGGTCGCCGGCGCGATGTCCCAGTCCAGCGTGCCGTAGCCGAGCAGCTTGCGCGTGTGCGTGCGCTCGTAGAAATAATCGCGATCGACGGCGGAAACCACCGCGCGGGCGCGTACCGAACCGTCCGCATTGAGCGGACCGGTGACGTCCGCCTGCGCGCCGTAGTTGTCCCAGGAACCGGCCGAGAGCTGCACCGACGCATCGAACGCGCGCTGCGCCCGCTTGCGCACCAGATTGACCACCCCGCCGGGCTCGCCGCTGCCCTGGAACACGCCGGCCGGACCGCGCAGCACCTCGACCCGATCGAATATCGCGAGATCGAACTGCTGATAACCGGAAAGCGCGTTGTAAGCCGGCACACCGTCGTTCATCACCCCGGGGCTGTAGCCGCGCGAACGATACTGGCTCTGCGTCGTATCGTTGGAAATCACCGTCACGCCGACAGCCTGGTTCAGCGCATCGGCGACCGTGACCAGATTCTGATCCTCGATCCGCTGCCGCGTGATCACCGAAACCGACTGCGGAATCTCGCGCTGACTCGCCGGCAGCTTACCGACAGACACATCGCCGGCGATGTAGGCGCCTGCACCGATCACCGTCAATGGTGTCAGCGTCTGTGTGTAATCACTCGGCTCATCGACCTGCGCCATCGCCACCGCCGGCAACAGACCGGCAACGGCCAACGCAAGACGACACCTTGCCGCGAAGTGGAACACGACCATGAAACAATCCCCCCAAACGAAATCGAAACCCGGGCGCCGGACGCACCGACACCCACGCGCTGCGGAAGCTTAATCCGGATGGGCATGTCGAAGTCAGTGACAAAATGTCGCAGGGAATTTCAGCCGGCGCATTGCGTCCGGAAGCGGTGAGGGTTAACGCACGAGAGGAAGGTTAAGAACCACACCGTTAAGGAGGAACACCAGGCTCCCAGTATGGTCGGTGATTGGGGCCTACCAGCAACCGACGCGACGGGGCTGATAAGCCGCCGCAACCACAATGACATCTTCTCCGTGCCAGATGACAACGATTGAGTTGAGCGGCGCGCACGCCAATGTATGAGCTTGGCACTTTATCCCTCACGCGTCAGCTCCAACGAGTTGTTAGGCATCATGCCGGCTCCTCGCGCAGTGATCGAATCTCGGGATGCTGAGCGAGAATGCTCTTGAGTGCGGTCATGAGCTTTGTGACGGCCTCTGCGCCACCTGGTGATCCCTTGAGCTTGGCAAGAAGGCCGAACTCCGAGAACGCAAAGACGCGCCATTCAGTCGCAGAGTCATCCGTGCTCGAAACCGCCGCGTATAGCTTGCACCCGGGGTGAACGACTTCGATCAGGCGACCAAAGTCCTCCGTTACCAGACGTTTCACTTCATAGCCTGCACTGCGTAGTTGTTCGGCCAGCCACTCCGTCAAAGCACGACCGTATATCCCGGGATTCGTTTCGTCGTCTTCGCCAGGAGCAGGCGGAAAGACTGACGATTCGCAGATGAGGTGAACGGGCGACTGCATGATGCCTAACGCCTGAATTAAGCCGACCCGCGAAGCGGGTTCGGCTTGAATGAATTGTTAGGTGCCA
>CAYLYS010000052.1:0-18089 GCA_964388175.1 uncultured Chromatiales bacterium
TTGGTAGGCCATTACCCTACCAACTAGCTAATCGGGAATAGGCTCATCCTATAGCGCGAGGCCCGAAGGTCCCCCGCTTTCCTCCGTAGAGCGTATGCGGTATTAGCCCGAGTTTCCCCGGGTTATCCCCCACTATAGGGCAGATTCCTACACATTACTCACCCGTCCGCCACTCGCCACCCATGTGTATTGCTACACACTGTGCTGCCGTTCGACTTGCATGTGTTAAGCATGCCGCCAGCGTTCAATCTGAGCCATGATCAAACTCTTCAGTTTAACTTCATAACCGTCACAAGGACGGTAAAACATTGTTGACTCGAACATGCGGCAAGCCGCCTGCCCGAATCAGTACTTCGTGGTGAAAGTAATCACCGACGAAGCGCTCGCACAGATTACTTGATCTCCAGATTGTCAAAGAGCGGCTGGGCCTATGCCCAGTAGAGCCAAACTATTATACAGATCCCGCGAAATTCGTCAAGCCTTACCACCTTCTCAACGACCGTCCTGCGGGAGGACTGCGATCCCGGTCATCCCGGAAACCGCGCATTATACGCAGCCGGAGGAAAGTTACAAGGGGGAGTCAAAATATTTTATCAGCGGCGCAACAAGCCCTCATGCCCGCCCGATCGTCACCCGCGCGAACCGCCGTTTTCCGACCTGATATATGTGGCTGCTGCCGACCGGAACCACGAGCTCCTTATCCTCGACCCGGGCATTATCGATGCGCACCGCATGCTGTCCGATCTGCCGCAGCGCCTCGGAGGTACTGGCGCACAGCCCGGCATCCTTGAGCAGACGCGCCAGCGGGTAACCACGCTCATCAGCAGCGTGCAGTTCGATCTCAGGCATTTCATCGGGCAACGCACCATGCCGAAAGCGCGCGATGAAATCCGCCTTTGCCTGCTCAGCTGCAGGTGCGCCATGGAAGCGGGACACGAGTTCCAGCGCCAGACGATATTTGATGTCACGCGGATTGGCCCCCTGCGCCACTTCGCTGCGCCATGCGGCCAGCGTCATTGCGGATTCGAAGCTCAGCAGGTCGAAATAGCGCCACATCAAGGCATCGGATACCGACATCAGCTTGCCGAACATTTCACCAGGGGCATCAGTGATGCCGATGTAATTGCCCAAGGACTTGGACATCTTCTGCACGCCATCCAGGCCTTCCAGGATAGGCATGGTCAGCACCACCTGCGGCACCTGCCCATAGGCCTCCTGCAACTGACGGCCCATCAGCAGATTGAACTTCTGATCGGTACCTCCCAGTTCCACGTCGGCCTGGAGCGCCACCGAATCATAACCCTGCACCAGCGGGTACAGCAGTTCGTGCAGGGCTATGGGATGGCCCGCGGCATGGCGCTTGTGAAAATCGTCCCGTTCGAGCATGCGCGCCAGCGTGTATTTGCCCGCGAGCTGCAATAGCCCGTTCGCCCCCATGGCATCCATCCATTGCGAGTTGAACATCACCCGCGTTCGCGCCGGATCGAGAATTTTATAGATCTGCGCTTCATAGGAAGCCGCATTGGCGCGCACCTGTTCTCTCGTCAGCGGCTGACGGGTGACGTTGCGCCCGCTGGGATCACCGATCATGCCGGTGAAGTCACCGATCAGGAAGATGCATTCATGCCCCAGATCCTGGAAGATGCGCATCTTGTTGAGCAGCACCGTATGCCCCAGATGCAGATCGGGCGCGGTGGGATCGAAACCCGCCTTGATCCTGAGGGGACGCCCCCCGTTCAAGCGCTCGGCCAACGCCCCTTGCGGGAGAATTTCTTCGGCGCCGCGCCCGATAAGCGCTAGCGCCTCTTTCACCGCTGCCATAAGCTATCCTTAAATCCTTCAGAAACAAAAAAAATACGCGATATATTACCGTAATTCCGCAGATCGGGAGGCACCGAATGCCATACCATCGGATGCCAATCCACCCGGCGGGAGCGCACGGCGCGGGGCGGAAACAGCCAGCGGAATGGGCTTGTTGACCATCGCCGACACGCAAGCTAAGGTTATGTGCAATTTAAGAAAAGGAACTTCCATGCAACGGTTGAGCACAATCCGTCGCGACTTCAAGTCATCGGACCGGACGCGCCGCTCGCGCGGCCTTTCCCGCTATCGCCATCATCTGCTGACCTGCGCCGGCATCGTTCTGGGGGCCAGCGTCATCGTCAGCCTGCTTCCGCACGATGCCGAAGCGACGCGCGCCGAACCCGAAACGCTGCTCGACCCGGTTTTCGCCCCGTCGGCGGCCGTCGCGGCGGCGGATGAACTGTTGGCCGCCCCCCTGGCAGCCTCCGAACCGACCCTCTCGCTGACCGACGATAGGCCCCGCCTTCAGCCGGAACCGTCATTGGCGTGGATCAGCGCCGAGGTGCGCAAGGGAGACAGCCTGTCGCTCATCTTCAAACGGCACGGACTGACCGAACGCGATCTGCACCAGATCATATCGCTCGGCGGCGAAACCCGCGCGCTCACGAAGATTTTTCCGGGCCATGAAATCCGCCTGCGGCTCGACGAAGAAGGACAGCTGCAAGCACTGGCCTACGATGTGGGCGAAGCACGCACACTGCAGGTAGAGCGGCAGCAGGAAACCGGCGGTTTCATCGCCCACACCATAGAGCGTGAGCTCGACATTCGCACGGCACAGGCAAGCAACACCATTCAAGGATCGCTGTTCGTGGCAGCCAATCGCGCCGGCCTCTCCGATGGCCTGATCATGGAGCTGGTGCGCATCTTCGGCTGGGACATCGATTTCTCGCTCGACATCCGTCAGGATGATCGCTTCTCTCTCGTTTATGAAGAAGTCTATCTCGAAGGGGAGAAGCTGCGTGACGGCCGCATCCTTGCCGCCGAGTTCGTCAATCGCGGCAAAGTATTCCGCGCCGTCCGCTATACCGACGCGCAGAATCGCACCGATTACTATTCACCCGACGGCAAAAGCATGCGCAAGGCGTTTCTGCGCTCACCGGTCGAATACACGCGCGTATCCTCTCGCTTCACCACCGGCCGCATGCACCCGGTGCTCAACCGAATCCGCGCGCACAAGGGCGTCGACTATGCCGCACCGAGCGGCACACCGATCAAGGCCACCGGCGACGGGCGCGTGATACTGAAAGGCGTCAACGGCGGCTACGGCAATACGGTGATCATCCAGCACGGCAACCGCTACAACACGCTGTACGCCCATCTGTCGGGTTTCGCGCGCGGGCTCAAACAGGGTGACAGAGTGAAGCAGGGGCAACTCATCGGCTACGTCGGCATGACCGGCCTCGCCACCGGCCCGCATCTGCATTACGAGTTCCGTGTCGACGACATCCACCGCGACCCGCTCACGGTACAGTTCCCGGATGCGGCGCCGGTGCCGGCGCAGCATCTCGCCGACTTCCGAACGCACACGCAACCGCTGCTCGCGCAGCTCGAAGCCATACATGCACCTGATGGCTCGACGGCAGTCACAGCGGCTCAGGCACCGCATGAGCAAGACGATCGGGTTGCGCTGAACAGCTCACGCTGACATGACGAGCAGGGGTTCCCCTGCAGGAAACATGGCTGAACTCTACATCGGTCTGATGTCCGGGACCAGCATGGATGGCGTCGACGCCGCGCTGGTCGACTTCACCGCCCAGCCACAGCTGCTCGCCGCCGCGAACGTCGCTTATCCCGACGCGCTGCGCAAACGGCTGATCGATCTCGCCCAGGGCACCAGCGACGAACTCGCCAAAATGGCGCGCCTGGACGCCGAACTGGGCCACCTGTTCGCCCAGGCGGCGCAAGCGACGCTGAACAAAAGCGGCATACGCGCGCGCCAGGTCCGCGCCATCGGCAGCCACGGCCAGACCTTGCGCCACTACCCCGACCCGGATGCGCCGTCGAGCCTGCAGATCGCCGATCCCAACATCATCGCCACGCTGACCGGCATCACCACGGTGGCCGATCTGCGCCGTCGCGATATGAGCGCAGGTGGGCAGGGCGCGCCGCTGGCACCGATCTTTCACGAAAAATTGTTCCGAGTCCGCAACCGGCATCGCGTCGTTCTGAACATCGGCGGCATTGCCAATATCACCGTCCTACCCGGTCAGGCGCGACAAGCGGTCACCGGTTTCGATACCGGCCCCGGCAACACGCTCATGGACCGCTGGGCGGAACGCCATCTGAAGCAGCCCATGGATACCGATGGCCAGTGGGCGGCGAGCGGCCGCGCTGACGTACGGTTGCTCGAGCGCATGCTGAATGATCCTTACTTTGCCCTGCCGCCGCCGAAATCGACCGGCACATCCTATTTCAGCCTGCCATGGCTGGAGCGGCAGATCGCAGAGGAAGGACGGCGTATCCTGCGCAGAAACGTTCAGACCACCTTGTGCGAGCTGACTGCGAAGAGCATCGCGGACGCCATCATGCACCATGCGCCCGCCACCACCGAAGTGATCGTCTGCGGCGGCGGCGCTTACAACCTGGCATTGATGTTCCGGCTGCAGGTGCTGCTGGGAGAGATAGCGGTGAAATCGATCGAGGACTTTGCCATCGCGCCCACCGCAGTAGAAGCCATGACCTTCGCCTGGCTGGCCAAGCAGACGCTGGAGGGAAAAGCCGGCAACCTGCCGGCCGTGACTGGCGCCAGGGAAGCGATGATACTTGGAGGTATCTATCCCGGCATGAGGCGCGCACGCTGACGCAAGGTGGTCCACTGCTCCATCACCTATAAAAAAACGGGCCTATGGCCCGTTTTTTTATTTTGCGGCGACGAAGTGCTCAGGCACTGAATGAGGATCCGCACCCGCAGGTAGTCGTCGCATTGGGATTGCGGATCACGAAATGCGAGCCCTCAAGACCTTCGGAATAATCGATCTCGGCGCCGACCAGATACTGAAAGCTCATCGGATCGACCAGCAGCGTGACGCCACCGTTCTCGATCATGGCATCGCCTTCATTGACCTGCTCGTCGAAAGTGAAGCCATACTGGAAACCCGAGCAACCACCGCCGGAAATGAAGACGCGCAGCTTGAGACCGCTGTTTTCTTCTTCATCGATGAGCGACTTGACCTTGGCCGCCGCCGCATCGGTAAAAACCAGGCTGGGAGCTACTGCATCGGATACAAGAGAGGAAACCGCTACGCTCATCGCTCAATCTCCATGCAAAATATATGGGTAAGTATAGTTATCCCCAGCAAAATAATCAAGTATCTCCGCGCCCGGCATCCAGGGCGATGATTTCCTGCCCCGGCTGCGATAGCGGCACACCCGCCTCTTCGAGATGAATCAGGCTGCCATTGACCTCCGCCCCCATGGCCACCTCCAGACGCTTGTAGTACACATTCCCCGTGATACGCGCCCGCGGCGCCAGCTCCACGGACTCGACGGCATACACATCGCCTATCACCATGCCGTTGATCACCACATGCGGCGCCCTGATCTGTCCCTCGACCGACCCCCGATCGCTGATCACCAGACTGCTGGCACCGTCGCTGAGAGCAACGACACTGCCTTTCACATTGCCATCGATGTGCAGGCCACCCGTGAAAAGAAGATCGCCGCGCATTTCCGTCTGCTGCCCGATCAAGGTATCGAGCTTCTCGGTCCGGTGTTTCTTGCTGTCGTTCGGCATCGTTCCTTCCCCCTGCTATGAGACCACGTCCGTCCAGCTGAGAGTCCGCTCCGCACCGGCGCCCTTGCCTCCCTTGGGCGCCGCCTTGAGCATGACACGCTGCGGCACGAAACCCTCCGGCAAACGCAGACTGCCGCGCAGCTCCTGAAAATTGCGGAAGTCGAAACGCAGATCCTGGCCCTGCTGATCGAGAATATCTCTCTGGGCCAGTTCCACCGGATCGCCATTCAGCATGCCGCTGAGCGCGATCTCGGCCTCGCCCTGGACCCTGATATTGGTCGTCGCCAATTGAGTCAGCACGAGGCGGTATTGATATTGCGTCGGCTCATCCTGCCGGAGCTTGAAGCTCTGTATGCGCAGGCCGGGCGTGGCGTCTTCGGAATGGACGATCCCGCGGTAGAACGCCACTTCCTGTCGCAACTCGAGCACTTCATTCTGCAGATCGGTCAAGCTGCGATCGACCTCTTCATAGGCGCGGCGATCTATCCCGGCGGTGCGCTCGAACAGAGCGATCTGACTTTTGAGGCGTCCGTTCTCGCCTTCCAGGCCGGAAATGCGCTGGCCAAGAACATGTTCGCGCTGCATCGCTTCCACCAGGCTGTAGCCGGCCGCCATGCGGCCGTACTCGAAAAGAAGCCAGCCGATGGCCAGTGTGGCGATCGCCAGGGCACCGATAACGAACCGCCGCAGGCGAGGATGGTGCGAACGAACGATGACATGCGTCGACTTGCGGCGCATTACGGCTGCAATGCGATGATATCGAGGCCCGCCTGCTCATCGAGACCGAACATGAGGTTGAAGTTCTGCACCGCCTGCCCGGCCGCCCCCTTGACCAGATTGTCGATCACGGACAGAACGATCACCGTATTGCCCGGCTGGGGAAGAAATACGGCAAGACGACAGACGTTGCTGCCCTTGACGCCACGGGTCTCGGGCGTTGCACCGGGCTCCATGACGTCGACGAACGGCTCATGCGCATAGCGTTCGGCATAGAGCGCATGCAAATCGCGCGCATCGCACCGTTCCAGGCACTCCGCGTACAGCGTGGCATGGATGCCCCGCACCATCGGCGTCAGATGGGGGACGAAGGTCAGGCCGACCGCTCCGCCCGCCGCTGCCCGCAGCCCCTGGCTGATCTCAGGCAGGTGACGGTGCCCGTTCACGCCATAGGCTTTGAAATTTTCCGCCACCTCGCTGAGCAGCAGACCGATCTCGGCCTTGCGCCCGGCGCCGCTGGCACCGGATTTCGCATCCGCGATCAGCCGCGTCGGATCGACGAGTCGCCGCTCCAGCAGCGGCAGAAAGCCGAGCTGCACCGCCGTGGGATAACAACCCGGATTGGCGACCAGGCGCGCCTTGCGCACCGCCTCGCGATGGACTTCCGGCAGCCCGTATACCGCCTCCGGCAGCAGATCGGGACAGGCGTGCTCCACACCGTACCAGCGCTGCCATTCGGCGACGTCCTGGAGGCGAAAATCCGCGGACAGATCGATGACGCGCACGCCCGCGGCGAGCAGAGCCGGCGCCATTTTCATGGCCGTGCCGTTCGGGGTTGCGAAGAAGACCGCGTCGCAGGTTTTCAGCGCATCGACATCCGGCGCGGAAAATGACAAATCGCAGCGCCCGCGCAGATTCTGGAACAGACCCGACACCGGCTGCCCGTCCAACTCCCGTGACGTGGCCAACTGCACCGTCGCCGCGGGATGCCTCACCAGCAGGCGCAGCAACTCGCTTCCGGTATAACCGGTGGCCCCAACGATACCGACTCTGATACTCATGATCCGCGTCCCATGACGAACGGCCCGGCGCCGAGATTCAAGCAGGAAAGACTGGCAATATTATCAGATGCCCTCTTCATGCACCGCAATTCTTTGCCCGTCCGCGCGGCTTCAGCGCGGCATCTCACCGGTGACGAAAACGCTTTCCACATAGGCGGCGACGGCATCGATCTCATCGGCGCTCAGCACCGTCTGCCAGGCCGGCATGGCCGTGCCCGGCACACCTTGCGCGATCGCGGCGCGCAGCCGTGACGCATCCAAACCGGCCATGGCCGCGACATCGGTCAGATCGCGCGGAGCAGGTTGCAGAAAACTGCCGATCCAGCCGCGCCCGGTTCCGTCCGCGGCATGGCAGAAAGCGCAGTTTTCCTGAAATATCCGCTCACCGAGACGTTCGCGTTCGCCGCCGGCGACGAGCGCGGGCGCGCGGTCGTGCTGTGCGTAGGGCGTCGCCCTGCTCTGCGCATCGGCCGTATCGGCGGCGCGATGCGAGTAACCTGCGCGCGGATACGATACCGCGCGCGGCTGCCATAGCGTCCGGTCGTCATTGAGATGGGCGCGGTCGTGACAGGTGATGCAACTGGCCATGAACAAGCGCTTGCCACGGCGCTGCTCCTCATCGAGCACCTCATCCGGCGTATCGAGCGCGAGCTCCCCGAGTGCGAACGGGTAGGCATCGCGGTAACGTTCGTGCTGCGGCCAGCCGTTTTCGGGAATATGGTAATAAGTGTTGATCTGTTTGCGCTCCATGAAGACATGGCGCACGAAATCGACCACCGCCGCGATCTCTTCCGCGCGCAATACCGAAGCAAACGCCTTCATCCCCGTGCCTGGACGACCCGCGCTGACAGCGGCAATCATCTCCTGTCGTGAAAGCTCATCGGGCTCGAGTGCGGCAAAGGCGCGCGGCGGCGGGTTCAGATAACGGCTGGCAAGTGTGTTGCCATCGCCGTTATAACCGTGGCAGAAGTAGCAGTAATTATTGTAAACATCGCGGCCCGCGTGCTCAGCCACCGCGACCGATGCGGCCGAACTCAGTTGCCCGGCTTTTTTTTTACCGTATCGGCAGGCGGCTGTATGAAACTCTGAAAGACGAATTCCGCCACATCCGCGATTTCCTGTTCGCTGAGCACGGTCTTCCATGCGGGCATCACCGTGCCGCGCCTGCCGGAAGCGATGGCATCGAACAGGTTAGGCCGGTTCAGCGTATTGCGCGCCAGATCGGAGAGAAAATCCCGCGGCGGCGGACGGATGAAAGCGGCGCGCGGGCCTTTGCCGTCGCCATCCAGGCCATGACAGACATAGCAGTTCTGCCGATAGAAATCACCGCCGCGCCGCGCATCTCCCCGCAACCCGGCGGCAAACGGCTGGGACATGTCGACGACACCGGCATGCATGGCAGCCGCCGGCGCCGCGGCCACGGCGGGCGCCGGCATAGGGGCGACGATACCGGCAGCGATACCGGCAGAAGAATCGACGGCGGTATTGGCAGCGGTATTGGCGCTGGCATCCGTTTTCATGAACTCCCTGCGGATGTAGACGACGACCTCGCGGATCTCATCTCCGCTCAAGCGCGAACCGAAGGCCATCATCGCCGTACCGGGACGGCCGTGGGTCACCGAAGCCAGCATGCGTTCGAACGACAGCTCATGGCTCAACCCCGCCGCGGTGAAATCCCGCGGCGGCGGCGTGAAACTGCCGGCGGCCCAGGAAACACCGGATCCGCGCTCGCCATGACAGGTGGAACAATACTGCTGATAAATCCGCGCGCCCGCACCGGTCTCACCGGCCGCGGGCGCGGAGGCCATCGCCACCGGCACCTGCATGAAGCGCGTACGGATGAAATCGACCACGCCGGCGATCTCATCCTCGCTGAGCCGCTGCTGCCATCCCACCATGGCCGTGCCGGGACGACCGTGCCGCACACTCTCGATCATGCGTTCACGGCTCAGCTCCTGCACGGCGCGCGCATTGGTGAAATCCCGCGGCGGTGGATTGAGGCCGGTCTGCGCCCGGCTCATGCCGTCGCCCTTCTCGCCATGACAGACAGCGCAATTTCTGACGAAGATCTGCTCATGAGCGGATGCCGGCGTTGCCGGCTGGGCGGAGAAAACGGGCGCGGCGCCAAGACCAACCAGCATAGCGGTCAGAACCGAACGCCAGCGGACGCGCACTCGAGGAAAGGACATGAACGGCGGAAACCAGACACTAGGAATCGGGCCAAAGATACCCCGATTCGAGATCTTTTGCATTCTTTTTGCTTATAATGGTTCAAAAAGCGCCCGGGCGATCAGCCTGGCTACTCCCGACACGGGATTAAACTGATGCAGCGTTCACAGCATACCCCGACGAGTCCGCGCCTGCGCCTGTCGATGATCGCACTTGCGGCGGCGCTCGCTTCCGTCATGGCGGCAGCGGCGCTCGGCGGCACGATACTCGGCACCAAACACGACTTCACCGGACTCAATCAGCGCGCCGGCGTCGTCGCCATGCCTGGCTTGGCGTTTTCCGATTACGGTAACTCCTGCGTCTATTGCCACATTCCCCCGGAACGCAACGGCGCCGACAGCGCGGCACTCGGCGGCATCTCCGGCTGGAACCGCTACACGCCGGCGGCGGACGTTCCCGGCGCGTACACGCTGTACGACAGCTTCACCCTGGACAACAAGGTCAAGACGCCGAGCCCGATCAGCCTGCTGTGCCTGTCCTGCCACGATGGCACCATGGCGGTGGACATGACGGTGTTCAAACCCAACGGCTGGCGCAACAGCGAAGATGCCGCCCTGCACCTGCGCATCAACGGCGCCAATGATCTGTGGAGCTGCGGCAAATGCCACAATGGCCGCATTGCGCACAGCATCGCCATCAAACACCTGGATACCGATCTCAGCAACGATCACCCGATCTCCATGACCTATGCCGGGCTCAATCATCGGGATCGCGACTTCCGCCTGCCCGACGGTCCCTACGGCTTCGACAATGGCGTCAAACTCTACGATGACAGAGTGGAGTGCGCGAGCTGCCATAACGTACACGATCCGGACATCACCCTGCTGCTGAGGGACCGCGCGGATCGCCTGTGCGAGACATGCCACATCAAGTGATGCCGGCGATCCGGCGCATCCGCCGCCCCCTCCGCGCGCTGAGCTGTATCATCGCCGTCGCCGTGCTGTCGGCATGCGCTTCCACGCCGCCGCCCGCCCAGGAATTCATTCCACCGCTCTATCCACCCGCGCCGGCGGAACCGCGTTTCGTCTACGAAAGAACCCTGCTCTACAACGAAGACGTGGAAGGCGTTTCACGTAAACAGCGCTTCGTTGAATTCGCCACCGGCGCCTCGCGCAAGCTGAAGGGCATGGTCAAACCCTTCGACGTCGCGGTACACAAAGGCCGCGTCTACGTCAGCGACAGCGTGCAACGCCTGGTGCTGGTTTTCGACATCCCCGGCGAACGCTTTTTCGAAATCGGCGGCAAGCAAGCCGGCCAGTTGCTGAAGCCGCTAGGCATCACGGTAGCCGCGGACGGCACGCTCTATGTCGCCGACGTCACCGCCCAGCGCATCCAGGCCTATGACACCGACGGCAAATTCCTGCGCAGCATCGGTGAACACGGTGTGCTGAGCCGCCCTGCCGACGTCGACGTCAGCCCCGACGGCAGGCTGCTGTATGTCGTCGACACCGGCGGCGTCGACAGCGACGTGCATGCAGTTTTCGTTTTCGACGCCCACAGCGGTGAACTGGTGCGCACTATCGGAAAACGTGGCACGGAGCCGGGAGAATTCAACCTGCCGCTGCAGGCAGCGGTCGACGCCGCGGGCATACTGCACGTCGTCGACAGCGGCAATTTCCGCGTTCAATCCTTCGACAGCGACGGCAACTTCCGCTCGGCATTCGGCTCGGTGGGACGCTTCCCCGGACAGTTCGCGCGCCCCAAGGGGATCGCCACCGATCCACAGGGCAACATCTACGTGATCGACACCGCCTTCGGCAACTTTCAGATTTTCACCCCCGGGGGCGAACTGCTGATGTTCATCGGCGAACGCGGCCACGCCGGCTTGCCCGGCAATTACATGCTGCCCGCCGGCATCACGGTCGACGAGGACGGACGCATCTATGTCGTCGATCAGTTCTTCAGGAAAGTGGATATCTATCGCCCGGTCGGGCTGCGACCCGAACAGGGCTACGCCGGCACCGCGGGCGCCGGCCCGAGCTGAGCCGCGACGTCATCGCAGCCCCCCACGCAGCCAAGCTGTCATCGCCTCATGCGCTCGGCGGCTAAGCGCCCGCCGCCTGAAAGACCGGCAGCATCACGCCATCGGCTGAACACCGCGTTCTCAACCAGTCCATGAAATCCGGCAGATCCATCGGCCGGGCGAGGTGATAGCCCTGCGCGGCGTCGCAATGCATGCTGGCAAGCAGATCACAGGTCTCCTGATCCTCGACGCCTTCCGCCACCACGCGCAGACCGATGTTGTGCGCCAGATCGATGGTCGAACGCACGATCACCGTATCATCGCTGTCGTGCCGCATGCCGGTGACGAAAGATCGGTCGATCTTGAGTTCATCGACAGGCAGCTGTTTGAGATAGGCAAGCGATGAATAGCCGGTGCCGAAGTCGTCGATCGAAATCCGCACGCCCTGCGCACTGAGGCGGTTCAGCGCATCGAGAGCGCGTGCCGGACCGGGCATGACAGCGCTCTCCGTGATTTCCAGACACAGCCGCGTTTTCCGTCCGCCGTCTGCGGCGATGATGCGATCCACCGTCTCGGGCAGGCCGGCATCATGGAGATTCTGCGCCGAGAGATTGACCGCGATGCTCAGATCGGCGCCCATGCCTTCCCATTCCCGGCCGTGGCGGGCAGCGGTTTCCAGCGCCCACAGGGTCAGTTCGCGAATCAGCCCGGTACGCTCGGCGAGCGGAATGAATTCGTCCGGACCGAGCACGCCGCGCTGCGGATGATGCCAACGCGCCAGCGCCTCGGCGCCAGTGACCGTACGGCTGGCCAGATCGATGACCGGCTGGTAGTACAACCTCATCTCCCCCTGAGCAAGCGCATTGCGCAGTTCCTGACGGAAAGCGAGATAAGGCACGGCATGGCGGTCACACGCCTTGTCGTAGATCATCCGCCCACAGTGATCGTGCTTGGCGGCATACATCGCCACATCGGCGCAGCGTATCAGCGCCTCGGCATCATCGCCATGCTGCGGGAACAGGGCAACGCCGATGCTGGGAGCGAGCGCGATGCTGTTGCCTTCGATCTCGAAGGGCGACTCGAATGCGCGCATGATCTTGGCGGCGATGCGCATGGCCTGGGCATCGCTCGCCGTCGGCAGCAGAAAGGCGAACTCATCGCCGCCGAGGCGGGCAACGGTATCGGAATCGCGCACCGCGCTGCGCATGCGCGCGGCCGCTTCGCGCAGCACGATATCTCCGCAAGGATGACCGAAGGTATCGTTGACTTCCTTGAAGTGGTCGAGGTCGGCCAGCATGAAAGCCAGGCCGTGATGATTGCGCTGCGCCGAACGGATCGCCTGCGATAGCCGGTCCATCAGCAGAACGCGGTTCGGCAGGGCGGTGAGCGCATCGTGCATCGCCTGGAACTCCAGCGCGGCATGCGTACTGCTGCGCGAGGCCTCGAGACGCTCCTGCATGTCATTGAACGCGCGCGCCAGCGCACCCGCCGACGGCGGCAGGCGCGCGCCGTGATCACCGGCGCCGGCAAGCGTCAGCGCATGCGCCGCCTCGCGCAGTGCGCGGTCGACGGCGCGGTGGAGCGCCAGCCGGACGATCAGAGCGAGCGCGCAGGCGCCGCCCAGCAGGACAAGCCAGAACTGCCACGGCGGCAATGCGAAGAACAGCGGAGAAAATACTGCGGCGGCAACGACACACGCTGCCGCGGTGGTGACCGTAACCATGAGCGCCGTGCCTGTGCCGATGCGCTTCATGGTCATGCGCGCTTAACGGATACCGGTGATCCGAGCGACACCGCCGAATCCGCCGACCCACAAGGTACGGTCATCGGCCAGCGACATGGAAAAAACATTGTCGGCGAAAAGCCCGTCGGCGGTGGTGAAAACGGTGAAGCTCTCGCCGTCTTCGTTCAAACGCGCCAAGCCGTGGCTGGTACCGGCCCACAGGCGCCCCTGCCGATCCAGATGGAGCATGAATATATGATTCGCCGGCAAGCCATCGGCAACCGTGAAATTACGCCAGGTCTTGCCGTCGAAGCGGGCGAGGCCGCCTCCCCAGGTGCCGCTCCAGACGACACCCTGCCGATCCACCTTCAGAGAAATCACGTAATTCGGGTTGTAGGCGACGTTCATGTCTCCCAATCCCTGATCGGCCTTCTGCTGGGCATGGTGATCGGAATAGCGCGCCGGATCGCTGGTGAAGCGGATCGAGTCACGCACGGTTTCGAACGGCGCTCCCAGGCCGTCGGCGTGCTTCCAGTTGCGCCATTCGCCATCCTTGTAACGTGCCAGCCCATCCTCGGTGCCGAACCACATCACGCCGTCGGCGTCCTCGTCCAGGCCGTACACCCATGGGTTCGGCAAACCGCCGGCGGTATTTTCCATGGTGAACGTCTCCCAGCTCGCCGGATCGTCCAGATTGCCGCCGCGCACGCGGTTCACGCCCGACCAGGTGGCGATCCACACATCCCCGTTGCGGGCACGCAGCACGCCGTAAACGAACTGATCGGCCAGCCCCTCGGGGATGTTGTAGTTCTTCCAGGTTTCGGTTCGCGGATCGAGGACGGAAAGCCCGCCGCCATAGGTACCGGCAACGATCCGGTCGCCCAGTTTGCTCACATGAAAAATGCCGTTGGACAGAATACCGTCGACGGTATTGTCGTAGACCTTGTGCTCGTCGGCGCGGCTGTCGTAGCGGATGACTCCGCCGGAAGTGCCGATCCAGACCACATCACCGTCGACGAGCAGGCTTTTGACGTTGCGATTGCCGACGCGGAAATGGGTAAAGGGCAGATTGCCGCCCGGCATGGCCGATGACTGCGCCGCCGCATCGAGCGGCGGGTGCCCGCTCGGCAGACTGCCGGCGGGCGGCGGCACCGGCGCTACGCCGGCGCTTTCCTTACCGGCACGGCTCTGGCCGAGCATATAGGCGCCCACGACGAGAAAGCCGATGAGCAGCAGGAACAGGGCAAGTGTTTTATGGCCTAATTTCATCGTCAGCGCTACAGGAAACAGTTGAATGGATGAGCAGCGATAGACAGCGGCATCGTCACGGCGTGCCGGCGCCTATTCTGACGACGCCTCCCCGCGTTCCGGCCCACACTTCGCCGTTCGGCGCCACGGCCACCGCGTATACCGACGGCGCCGGCAAACCCTCGTCGACGCCGAAACGCTGCCAGCGACTACCGTCGTAACGCGACAGCCCGCGATCGGTGCCGAACCACAGCGCGCCGTCGCCGCTTTCCGCGATGGCGAATACGATATCACCGGCGAGTCCGTCGCGAACGCTGAAATTGCGCCAGCGCTCGCCGTCGAAGCGACTGACGCCGCCGCCCCAGGTCCCGGCCCAGATGCTGTCGTCGGCCGCGGCATGGATACAGAATACGTAATCGGGGTTGTAACTGGCGCCGCCATCGACCATGACACTCAGATCATGGCGGCTGCGGGTGCCGAGCCCGGTATTGGTGCTGGGCGGCAGAGCGGCGTGGTTCGGCTCGCCGACACCGTCCTTGTGCGCCCATTCACGCCAGCGCTCGCCGTCGAACATGGAAACACCGCCCTCGGTGCCGAACCAAACCTGCCGGCGCGAATCGACGGCGACACCGTAAACCCATTCGTTCACCAGTTCTTCGACATACGTCTCGAAGCGCCCGCTCTCCACGTCGAGCCGGTTCGCCCCCGCCCAGGTGCCGATCCACAGTTCGCCCGGCGCGCCTTCCGCCAGCGCATAGACCCAGTAGTCGGCAAGGCCATGCAGGGGGAAATACGTCTTCCATTCGCCGCTGCGATAATGCGACAGGCCGCCACCGTTGGTGCCGAGCCAGGTATTGCCGCGGCTGTCGGTCATGGCCGTGAACACGTATTCGTTGGCAAGACCGTTGGCGCGCGTGAACGTGCCCCTGGCCTCATAGGATTTCAGGTCGATGCGGTGCGCGCCGAGGGAGGTGCCCACCCACAAGACATCGTTCGCCGCATCCACGGCCAATGCGCGCACATACACGGTCGGTCCGACGTCGAAACTTTCCAGCACGCGCAGCGCAGGCGCTGCTGCTTGCGCTGTATCGGCCGCACCGGTGGCGGCGCCCGGGCTGGCATCAGGCATGGCATCATGCTGAGAATCGGCGCAGGCCGACAGCATCAGCGCCCCCAGCACGGCGACCAGAAACGAACGCATGTCTAGCGCAGCGTCCTCAGAAAAGCGACGACGTCGAGCAGTTCCTCTTCCGTGAACAGGCCTTCATAGGCGGGCATCATGCCCTGTCCGGTGCGGATCTTGCGCACCAGCTCGAGATCCGGCTTGAACAGGGATTCACCACGGCGGAAATCGGGGATGCCAGGCATCTGCGGCGTGCCGCCGAGGCCGTGGCAGTTCTGGCAGTGCTGCATATAGATCTGGCGGCCTTTGCCGGGATCGGCCGCCATCGCGCTGGTGGCGCCCATGAACAGCCCGCACAGGGCGATCAGGGCCAGGATGCGCGCGATGCCGACAGAACGGACTCGGCGCTCCGTCATTGCTTGTTTCATCGTCGTTCTCCCCTCACGACTCCATGCCCGTATTCTCGCACATCGGGATTGCGGCAGACAGAGCCTGTTTACACAGGGCCTAGATGTTTCGCAGCACCGCCGCGTCTCCCGCCCGCGCCGCCTCGAGCGCGCGCACCACCGCCGGATCATCCCATGCCCGGTCACCGACGATGCTGCGCAGCAGTACACCATCGGGAGAAATGATGAAAGTGTCGGGATAGGCGCGAATCCCCATCACTCGGCGCGCTTCGGCGCCGCCGATGTCGAGGAAATTCTCGAACGCGATGCCGCGCTCGAGCAGATATTCCTGCGCGATGTCCGCATCGGCATCCACCGACAGTCCGAGGACAGCATAAGCATCCGTCCCGAGCAGGGTCTGCAGACGCTGCAGGCTGGGCAGTTCCTTGCGGCAGGGCGGACACCAGGTCGCCCACACATTGAGTATCACCAGCTTGCCGCGGTAATCGCTGATCTGGCGGCTGCCGCCGGCGAAATCCCGCAGCTCGAAGGCAGGGAAAAAGCGCCCTTCCACCAGATCGTCAGGCGCCGGTCCCTGCTGCCCACAGGCTGCCGGCAATACCAGCAGTACGGCGGCGGCGCTCATTCTGAGGATGCGCGGCAGAGCATCGATCATGACAAAGTCCGCTCGACCACAAGCCCGACATGCACCGATGCGGCAACGCGGGTCAGGGCGTGACTTCGTTGATCACGACATCGACGCGGCCGGCATCCCCGGTACGCACGACCGCACTGCTGCCCTGCAGATCACCGCTCTGCGCCATGGCGCCGCCAGAACGCGACACGCGCGCGACGACCACGACCTCGGAAAATTTCGACAGACTCATCGACGGATCCATCGCCATCGAGTCGTCGAGCACATAGGACAGCGGCAGATCGCGCGCCTGCGCACGCATGATGGCCAGCGGCAGGCGTGGACCGGCGCTCGCGCGGGCGAAAATGAACACCGTATCGTCCGGCCTGATGCGCTCGGCAAAGGCGGCATCCACCGTCACGGTGCCGCGCAACTGAATGCCATCAGCCGCCGCAGGCGCGGCTTCGCTGCGCTGCTGCTGCGCCGGCGCTGACGTCCCTCCCGACAGGAGCGACTGCGCCTCGGCGATATTGCCTTCCATCGCCGACGCCGCCTCCGAACCGGGCGGCACCAGACGGTACAGCCGCTGCCAGAAGTGCAGCGCCTGAGCGTAGTCACCCTGCTCATAAGCAGCGGTTCCCGCCAGCCACAGGCCTTTCTCGTTATTGGGATCGAGGGTGAGCGCGCGCGTGATCAGTTGCAGCGGTCGTCCCTGCAGTGTCTGCCCGCCGATCATGGCAAGCGCATCGGCGTAATCGACCAGCAGGCGCGGATCGCCGTCATTGAGATCCACCGCTCTTTCCAGCGCCGGCAGCGCCAGATCGAAGCGCTGCATCCACAGGTACGAGCGTCCCAGCATCGACCAGCCCTGCGCATCATCCGGATTGCTGGCCAGACGCTGTTCGAGCGCGGCGATCATTTCGATGATCTGATCGTGCCCCTCATCGTTGCCGGCGCCCGCCACGCCGGTCGGCGCGCCGACGGCACGCGCCACCGCCGGATCGAGCGCCGCCGGCGTGCCGAGTTGCACGTAAAGGCCGGCGGCAAACATGGGGATGAGCGCCGCCAGCAGCACGACGGCGAGTACCGTACCGCGGCCGAGTTCATTCGCCTTGGCGGCGGGCGCCTGCTCCAGCACCGAAACATCATCGAGCATGCGCCGTTCGAGTTCCTCGCGACCGCGCGCATACTGCTCCGCGGTGATCACGTCGCTGGTCAGCTCACGGCCGAGCTCTTTCATCTGATCCTGATAAATGGAGATATTGAGCGCCCGGCGATCCGCCGCCAGTGATTGCACGGGCTCCTTCCGCAGCAGCGGAGGAACGATGAACAACACTGCCGCCAGCACGAGCAGGGCAGCCACGATAAAAAAAACGGTCATTCGCTGATATTCCTTTTGCCGTCGTCCA
>CAYLYS010000053.1:0-17867 GCA_964388175.1 uncultured Chromatiales bacterium
AGGGCCTGCACCACGTCCGGGCAGCCGGAAGGTCAGACCTGCACGGTGACGAACGGCAGCGGGACCGTCAGCGAGGCCGATATCACCAGTGTGGCCGTGAACTGCGCAGACGATTCGATCGCGTACTCGATCGGCGGCACGGTCAGCGGCCTCGACGGCACCGTCGTGCTGCAGAACAATAGCGCCGACGATCTGTCACTGTCGGTCGATGGCGCTTTCACCTTCGCGACGGAACTGGAAAACGACAGCGTCTACAGCATCACCGTGTCCGTCCAGCCGGCAGGCCAGACCTGCACGGTGACGAACGGCAGCGGCACTGTCAGCGAGGCCGATGTCACCAACGTGACTGTGACCTGCGACGACAACCCCACGTTCTCGATCGGCGGCACGATCAGCGGCCTCGACGGCACGGTCGTGCTGCAGAACAACGGCGCCGACGATCTGTCGCTGTCGGCGGATGACACCTTCACCTTCACGACGGGGCTGGAAAACGACAGCGTCTACAGCGTCACCGTGTCCATCCAGCCGGCAGGCCAGACCTGCACGGTGACGAACGGCGCCGGCACCGTCAGTGCGGCCAATGTCACGGATATCACTGTCTCCTGCGTGACGATCAATGCCAATCTCGCTGCACTGACGCTTTCGAACGGGGAGCTGGACCAGATCTTCCAGGTAAGCCAGCTTTCGTACACCAGCACGCAGCCATTCCCGGTCGCCAGCATCCAGGTCACGCCGACCGCGGAACATGCCGGGGCGACGATCACTGTCGATGGCGATGCCGTGATATCCGGCGAAGCGAGCGCGGCGATCGCGCTGCCGGAGAGCGTGGTGACCACTGTGACGATCGTGGTGACCGCGGCGGACGGGGAAACGACCCAGACCTACACCGTTGAGATCACCCGCGAGTCCGGCGCCGCGTTCGCGCAGCAGGCTTATCTGAAGGCCTCGAATACGGCGACCAACGATCAGTTCAGTTGGAGCGTCGCGCTCTCCGGCGACGGTAATACGCTGGCTGTCGGCGCTTGGGGCGAGGACAGCAACGCAATCGGCATCAATGGCGATGAGACCAACAACGCAGCGTCGAACAGCGGTGCGGTCTACGTCTTCACCCAGGTCGACGAGATCTGGGGCCAGCAGGCCTACGTCAAGGCGTCGAATACCGAGGCGAGCGATCAGTTCGGCTGGAGCGTCGCCCTGTCCAACGACGGCGATACGCTGGCCGTTGGGGCATGGGGCGAGGACAGCAATGCCACCGGTATCGACGGCGACCAGCTCAGCAACCTGGCCTCGAACAGCGGTGCGGCCTATGTCTACGCCCGCACCGGCGGGGTCTGGGATCAGCAGGCCTACGTCAAGGCGTCGAATGCCGGGGTGAGCGACCAGTTCGGCTGGAGCGTGGCGCTGTCCGACGACGGAGATACGCTGGCCGTCGGTGCCTTGAACGAGAGCAGCAACGCGACCGGCATCGATGGCAACCAGGCCGACAACTCGGCGCCGAACAGTGGCGCGGTCTATGTCTTTGCCCGCACCGGCGGAGTCTGGGATCAGCAGGCCTACGTCAAGGCATCGAACACCGAGGCCCTCGACTGGTTCGGTCGCAGCGTCGCTTTGTCCGGTGACGGAGATACGCTGGCCGTCGGCGCTACCCGTGAGGGCAGCAACGCGATTGGCATCGATGGCGCCCAGGGCAACAACCTGGCTGCCGGCAGCGGTGCGGTCTATGTCTTCGCCCGCGCCGGCGGGGTCTGGGATCAGCAGGCTTACGTCAAGGCGTCGAACACCGGGGCGGAAGACGAGTTCGGCTGGAGCGTCGCTCTCTCCGCGGATGGCAATACGCTGGCCGTCGGCGCCTATCTGGAGGACAGCAACGCGACCGGCATCGACGGCAACCAGGCCAACAACGCGCTGGGGAACAGCGGTGCGGTCTATGTATTCATCCGCATCGACGGCATCTGGGGTCAGCAGGCCTACGTCAAGGCATCGAACTCCGGTTCGAACGATCGCTTCGGCGTCAGCGTGGCCTTGTCCGGCAATGGAGATATGCTGGCCGTCGGCGCCATTCGTGAGAGCAGCAATGCCACCGGTGTCAACGGCGCTCAAGACGACGACTCGGCCATCGACAGCGGCGCGGCCTACGCCTTCGTCCGCCTCGACGGCGTCTGGAGTCAGCAGGCCTACGTCAAGGCGTCGAACACCGGGGCGGGTGACCAGTTCGGCCGGAGCGTCACTCTCTCACGTGAGGGGGATACCTTGGTCGCCGGCGCCTGGGGCGAGGGCAGCAACGCCACCGGCGTCAACGGCGACGAGGCCGACAACTCGGCTGCGAGCAGCGGCGCGGCCTATGTCTACAGGCTCCCCCCGCCGCTCCCATGAGCGATTGTCCATCAGTGATCCTATAAGTGATCAGGGAATCGGCGCCCATAAAGGGCGCCGATCCTTTTTCAGGTCGCGGGAGATGCGTGCGTATCAGCGTATCAGCAGATAGACAGCCAGGGTTGCCACGCTGAACAGGGCGGCGGCGATGCCGGGCCGGAATTTCGCGGCGGGGACCGGGTTCCCCGCTATTTTTTTGCGGCCGGTGAACATCGGTGCGATGAGATTCTCGCGCCGGCGGATGAGGTGGTAGAACACCGCGGCGATGTGCAGGCCGATCAGGGTCAGCAGTACGTTGAAATTGTAGTAGTGGATCGCGGTCAGCCAGTCGCTGGTGTCCTTGCCGACCCAGCGGTACAGCGGTCCTTCGGTGAAGATGTCGTCATTGGCGAACAGTCCGGTGCCGACCTGTACCAGCAGGCACAGCAGCAGAAGCACGATGTTGATTCCGCCGAGCGGCGTGTGGCCGACGAAGTGACGCCCGCTGCGCCGATGCAGAGAGGACAGCTCGGCGATGATGACGCGCGGTGAATGCAGAAAGCTGCCGAAGCGCGCATAGGTGGTGCCGAAGAAACCCCAGCCGACGCGCAGCAGCAGCAGCGTCAGCACGGCATACCCCGACCACATGTGGTATTCCATCCAGTCTTCGGCGACATCCGCCGAATACCAGGACAGGATGATCAGCGTGACCAGTGACCAGTGGAAAATCCGCACCAGCGGATCCCAGACGCGAACGACGGTGTAAGTCTGTTCCCCGCTGTCATCGTTGTGCGTGTGTTCCCGTGATGTGTTCATCCATTCTCCTCCGTGGCCGCTGTGGCGTGTCGTCTGGCGCCCGGCATCGTGCCGGCGTCCGGCCCGTCAGTATACTCCCGTACGTGTACACAGGAATGAGTCTGCCCCCCGGCTTTGGAGTAACCTTGCCGAGATACATTGTGTGCGTATGCCTGCGAATCCGATCGCAGCGATGAGCAACGAGGTGCATCATGCCCTTATCGATCGTGGAGTTTGCCAGAGGGCGGGAAGTGACGGCCGCGTTGCTGGATCAACTCGGTCTCTCTACTTATCTGTTCGAAATCGAATCGAGTGAGGACGGTTGGCGTGTTCGCATCGACTGCGCGCTCGATGGTGACGCCTGGCAGAGCATCATACTGCCGGTGAACAAGGATGCGCTGCTGGATGCCGCCGAGAACGAGACAGCGCGTGCGCATATTCTGCAGGAGTGGCGGATGCGGCTCGAGGCGTGCAGCCTGCAGGATTTTCCCCCGCAGACTTCCCCGGATTAAAGCCGGATTTCCTCAGGCTTTGGCTGATTTGCTGCTGTTCCTGAACGTTTCGGGGTTCAGGTGATAGCGGTGCAGCAGTTTGTACAGCTCCGTGCGGTTGCGCTGCGCCAGTCGCGCCGCCTGGGTGATGTTGCCTTCGGTCATTTTCAGCAGCCGCGTGAGGTACTCGCGCTCGAAATTGCGCCGTGCCGTCGACAGCGAGGGCAGGGCGCCGGTTTTCATGCGCAGGGCGCGCTGTACCAGACTGAGCGGGATGACTGCGGTGGTACAGAGCGTGGCCGAATATTCGACGACGTTGAGCAACTGGCGAACGTTGCCCGGCCAGGGCGCGGTAACCAGCCGTTCCATCGCATCGGACGAGAACGACTGCGCCGGTGTGTCGCCGTTGCTGACGATTTCCTTGAGGAAGTGATTGGCGAGCAGCTGTATGTCCTCGGGACGCTCGCGCAGCGGCGGGATGTCGAGTCGCACCACATTGAGCCGGTAATAGAGGTCTTCGCGGAACTGACGCAGCTTCACCAATTCGTCGAGATCGTGATGGCTGGCCGAGATGATGCGCACGTCGATGGGAATGTTGACGGTGGCGCCGACCGGGCGCACTTCCTTCTCTTCCAGTACGCGCAGCAGTTTGGCCTGCAGCGAGATCGGCATGTCGCCGATCTCGTCGAGGAACAGCGTGCCGCCTTCGGCGGCCTGGAACAGGCCCTTGTGATCGCGGGTCGCGTTGGTGAAAGCGCCCTTGTTGTGGCCGAAAAGCTCGGATTCCAGCAGCAGTTCCGGGATGGCGCTGCAATTGAGGCCGAAGAAAGGTTTGTCGCGGCGCGGTCCCGCCTTGTGTATGGCGCGCGCGAGCAATTCCTTGCCGGTGCCGCTCTCGCCCTGTATCAGCACCGCCGCGCTGCTTTCCGCGACGCGGCGCGCCTGCTTGAGCAGGTCGTCCATGATCGCGCTGCGATTGATGATCTCGCTGCTCCAGGCGGCGCGTTCGCCGTTCCCTTCGTCGAGGGGGATGCCGCTGATGCGCAGCGCGCGATGGATATGGTCGAGCAGATCCTTGCTGTCAAAGGGCTTGGTGAGGAAGGTGAAGACGCCGCGCTTGGTGGCTTCCACCGCCTCGGGGATGGTGCCGTGCGCGGTCAGGATGATCATCGGCAGCGTGGAGAAGCGTTCATGGACGGTATCGAAGAAATCCATGCCGTCCATGCCGTCCATGCGCAGGTCGGTGACCACGACCTGGGGCTGGCGTTCTTCCAGCAGCGGCAGTGCGCTTTCCGCGCTGTTCGCCGTCATGACTTCCCAACCCGCCGTGTTGAGGCGGATCGAGAGCAGCCGGAGCAGATCGGGGTCGTCGTCTACCAGCAGTATTCTGGGTCGCATGTTCATGGTGGCGTCTGCATCGGTTCGGATCCGCTGCGATCGCGCAGCTGTTCTTCAATGGCTTTCAGTTCGTTCAGCTGATTTTGCAGTGTTTCATTCTGCGATGTCAGCTGTCCCATCAGCCGTTCCCGTTCATCGAGGATTTGCAGCAGCGAGCGGGCGAGCGCCATGCGCTCATCGTTTTCCTCTGTGCTCTTGCTCTGCTCGATCTGGCTGCGCAGATGGTTGCGGATGCGCTTCATCGTTTCCGTCCGCTCCGGGTTCCTCAGCGCGGCAAGCAGGGCGAGGTCGATCAGGTCCGGCAGGGAGCCGCTCTGCTGATAGAGCGTCTCGGTGCGCAGGAACTCCTGCCGCTGCGCTTCGCGCGACAGGGTGAGCCAGGCGTTCGCGCGCAGCACCAACGCTTCCGCAGCGCCCGCTTGACGTTGCGCTTCCGGCGGCGCGGTTTCGTGTTCGGCCGCGCTGCTGTCGTTCGCCGCCGGCAGGGCCGCTGTCTCCGCCGCAGTGTCGGCCGGTTCAGGCGGCGCGGTGACGATGGCGGGCTGCGCCGGCGTTTCGCGATGCAGGAGATGGCTGCAGGCGCTGGTTGTAACGAGCGTCAGGCTCATGAGCAGAATCCTAACCCACTCCCTCATTCGATTGTTCGACAGCGGCGGGGAGCTCAGGTTCCGCGAGTTCGCAAGGCAGAGACACTCTGAAATGCGCGCCGCGTGCTGCCGCGATGACCTTGATGGCGCCATGGTGTAGATGAACAAACTCCCTGGTGATGGAAAGACCAAGGCCGGTTCCCTTGACGGGACCGCTGGAACGTGCACGTCCCTGGTAGAAGGCATTGAATATTCTATCCCGCTCATCTTCGTCGATACCGGGACCTTCATCCTGGACGTCGATAATGGCAGTATCGCTGCGGCTGGCCAGAGATACGGTAATGCATCCTCCGGCCGGTGAGTACTTTACGGCATTCGAGATGAGATTGTCCACCACGCTCCTGAGCTTGTCGCGGTCGCCTGTCAGTGTGACGGGCTCGATGTGCGTGCTCAGTTCGATCGATTTCGTACGGGCGACGAGACGATAGCTGGCAACGACTTCCCGGATCAGATGATCGAGCGACATCGGCTCGAGTTTCACGCGCATGGCATCGCGCTCGAGTGTGCCGAAATTCAGCAGATCTTCTATGAGCTTCTGCAGCCGCAGGCTGTTCTGACGCAGCATGGTGGCGATCTCCATCTGCTCGGCATTCAGGGTGCCGATCAGTTGTTCGTTGAGCAGCTCACTGCCTTCCCGGATCGTCGTCAACGGCGTTTTCAGCTCATGTGATATATGACGCAGGAACATCAGTTTCTGGTTTTCCAGCGTGAGAATTCTGCGGCGCATCCACTCGAGCCTTTCGCCGAGCTCGTGCAGATCGTTGGGTCCGCTGATGGAAATTTCCTCGGTGAACAGTCCGTCGCCGAGCCGGCGTATGGCTTGATGCAGTCGCCGCATCGGCTTGATGATCAGCGCGGTGAACAGCATGAACAGAATCAGTACGAGCGGAATCAGGCTCATGGTCTGCCAGAACAGCAGATTCTGCGCGCGCCGCGCCAGTCGCTGCATTTCGTTGACGCTGTCGCTGATCAGATTGCTGCTTTCGGCCAGGATGCTGCGCGCCGATGAGTTGATGGCCGGAAATGATTCCAGCGCTGCGGCGATGGCTTCGCCGGTCGAGTCGGTATCGGTCAGTCGATCGTAGACGGCCAGCTCCTGCGTCGTCATGCTGGCGATGTTGCTGCGCTGCGATGGCGAAAGCTGCTGCAGGTTGCGGGCGATCTGCTGAAATTGCGCATGGCGCTCGCCGTAGACTTCGAGCAGCGTGCGATCGTTGAGGACGTGGAACTGGCGCGCGCTGCGCTCCATGGCGATGAGATGCTCCACCAGCATGCGACTCGACTGCGTCGCCGCCACGGCTTCGAATACGCTGCGTTGGGCGTGCTTGCTCAGGCGGTCGACGTAGATGGCGGCAGTGAGCAGGGCGACGATCAGCGGCACCGTCACGACGACGAAGCTGACAAGAATGAGCTGCAGGATCGATCGGGTGCGGAGGAATTTCACGCGCGGTTTTGTCGCTGCTGTCCCTGTTGTGAAGGGGCGCGCCAAGCGGGCGGCGTCGTCCAGGGGGTTCATTGGCAGAATAGCACATATCGACGGACGGCAAGCGCGGCGCACCCCGTGCGCCGCGCTGCCTGTTTCCCGTGCTCGAGCGCAAGCTTACTGCGGATCGCCCAGGCCCAATTCATCCGCCGCCTTTTCGGCGCCCTCTTCGAGACTGGTGTCGATGGCCGACAGGGCTGCTTCGGTTTCGCTGCGGATTTCCGACAGTGCGGCTGCACCTTCGGTCCTGATTTCCGACAGCGTCGCTTCGCTCTTCTCGCCGATTTCATTCAGCGCCGAATCGATCTGGGACGATGATGACGTGTCGGATGTGCCGGTCTGCGGCGCCTGTCCATCGCCGCTGTTGCAGGCGCTGATGAGCAGGGACAAGGCAAAGACGCTGATGACGGCCGTTACGCGATTCATGTATGTATTCTCCTGGGAGCTATTTTTCAAATGCGGGCGTGGTGCCCGTTTCCTTTTTCTTGTCCGGAACGCGGCCGAGCGTCATCCTCGTTCCGGGTCACTGATTCGACATCGGCGCCGACGGGAAACGCTCCCGCCGGCGCCGGTGTCGTGTACTGCAAACTCTGTCGTTTACCGTATATCCGGCTGCGCCGGATCAGCGCCCAGGCTGTCCATGCCGGGATCGCTGCCGGATCCGCCCGGCTGGTTGAAGCGGTCCGCATCCGCGCCATCGATGTTGACCGCGCTGTCGTACTCCTCGCGGGTCAGGTAGCCGGTCCCGTCGTTGTCTATCTCTTCCCAGTTGAAATCGAGGCCGGCCGCGGCAGCCTCGTCGCGGCTGATTTGTCCGTTGTTATCGGCGTCGACCTGGTCGAAGTGGGGGGGCTGTGCCTGCGGGTGCACCGGCTCCGGTGCGAATTGCGCATGAACCGCCGACGCCGTGGCGAGCGACAGTGCCGCGGCGGCGATGAAGGGAATGATCGGTTTCATGATGCTGTCTCCTTGTCCTTGGAAAACTGCCTTCCGGACGGCGTTGCCGCCGCCCGGAAGGCCGGGCGCGGTAGCGAGGGGGGATTCGCTACCATTCACTCACTGCGCTCTTACATGCCGCGGGAGCCGCTCTGATCTCCGATCGCATTGTCATACTCTTCACGCGTCAGCGAACCGCTGCCATCCGGGTCGGCGGCCTGCCAATCGATGTGAACACCAGCGGAGTCCGCCTCATCGCGGGTGACCTGACCGTCGCTGTTGGCGTCGACTTCCTCGAATGATTTCTGGTCGCCGGCCGTCAGCTGCATGCCGCTATCGGCGTGGAGCACCTGGGCGCCACCGAAGGCGAGTGCAAGAGCGGCAGCGAACGGAATGATTGTCTTCATGATATTGATCTCCTTAATCCATATGGATCGGCTGGGTGTGAGGCAGTGATGACTGTACCTCGGCCAAGTTATGTTCAATAACCGTGCCATGGGAATTTCTTTGTTTTGGAACAAAGAGTTACAGATTCTCGGTGGAGGCGGGGATGGTGCAGAACGTCGGCTTATGACGACAGTCTAAAAGCGTGATTTTTCCTAACTGTCTGGTTTGTTTGTGATTACTGCTGTAGCTGGATGGAGACGCCTGGAGCGGCCTGGGCGGACCCGCGGCGCGGGTCCGCAGATGGAATGACTCAGCGCCGGCGGCCGCTGCCGCCGCGCCGCTTGTCGTTTTCGTCGAAGCGCACGCGCAGGAATTTGCCGCAATAGGATTTGCCGTCCAGTGCGGCGATCGCCGCGCGGGCTTCATGCCCCTCCATTTCGACGAAACCGAAACCGCGGCAGCGGCGGGTAAACACGTCGGTCGCCAACTGAACGGAGCGCACGGTGCCGAATTCGGCGAAAAGTTCTCCGACCGTTTCTTCCGAAGCCTCACTGGGCAGATTGCTGATGAACATTTTTTTCACGGTGGCGCCCCCGGTCGCTCTTGTGATGTTGTTGTGATGGCGCGTCCGCAGGCCGGGCGCGCGAAAAACGAAAAAGAAGCCCGCGGCGAAGCCGCGGGACGATATCGTTGGTTCAGGGCGGGAATGGACTCAGAGCTGGACCGAAACCTGGGTCGCCTGTGGTCCTTTGGTGCCTAATTCTACCTCGAAGGCGACGTTCTGGCCTTCCTGCAGGGTCTTGAAACCATTGCCCTGGATGGCGGAGTAGTGCACGAATACATCCGCGCTGCCGTCCGCAGGCGAGATGAAGCCATAGCCTTTCGATTCATTGAACCACTTCACAGTGCCTGTCTTCATATAGATCACCTCTGTCTTTCATGAAGCGATAAGACCGCCCGATCGCAACCGGGGCGTGGCATCGTCAGCAGAAGGTACAGCGTGGGATTTCGTGAAGGGGGCGTTGAAGATCATGCAATTGAACCTGTCCCCTGAATGAGCGGTAATGATTGACTTCAGCCGCGCTATCTATGCCGCGCTACGTTCGATCCCCGGCGACTATAGGCCGAATACCGGGGTATTGCAATACTTGCAATCCCTTATGACGGAGTGAACCGTTCGCTTTCGGCGCTTGTGGAGACCGCATGCGGATAGATGACCAGATGGCGGCGCGGCTCGTTGCCGATGCTTTCGGCGATCATCTGATGGCGGCTGGCGACGCGGTGCTGCAGGCGCCGCAGCGATGCGGGTTGCGGCGCGAGCGCGACGGCGATGCCTTCATGCTGGGCACGGCGGATGCCTTCCTCGGTTTCTCGCACCGCCATTTCCGCTTCGTTTTCGTCGACACCGGGCATGAGATTGAAAATGTTGCGCAGCAGATGACGCAAGGGCGCGGTGGAATTTTTTTTCACGGTATAGATCGGCGCATTGCTTTCGTGAGCCAGGCGCAGCAGCTTGCTGTCGCCGCTGCGCGCACGCAGCGCGATGATGAGCCCCGCGCGTTCGGGGCGGGTGACGACGCGCGCATTGATCTGCAGGTCGCGTATCACCCGTTCGAGCAGGTCGCGGCTGAAGGCATAGGGATAGATGCGTACGGTCTGTTTCAGGTCCAGCGCATTCAGCGGTGCGCCGGCTGGTGGCGGAGCGACCGCCGTTTTCGGCGGCGTGCGCAAGGTTTCCTCGTTGCCCGGCGTGCGCCGCACGGCGCCAGCGGGTAATCCGCGCAGCAGATTGTCTACTGCGAGCGCGGTGTCGGCATGGATGATCAGTTCCTCGCGGTCGACGATCTCGACCACGGCAGTGAAGCTCGGCGGCGCTTTGCGCTCACTGATCGTTTTCTGCGTGCCGCGCATGCGCGCTGCGTCGTCGCCGAGCGTGACGGTCTGCACGCCGCCGACCAGATCGGAAAGGGTGGGGTTGCGGATCAGGTTTTCGAGCGTATTGCCGTGCGCGGTGCCGATCAGCTGTACGCCGCGTTCGGCGATCGTGCGCGCCGCCATTGCCTCGGCTTCGCTGCCGATCTCATCGATGACGATGACCTCGGGCATGTGATTTTCCACGGCCTCGATCATCACCGCATGCTGCGCTTCGGGAGCGGACACCTGCATGCGCCGCGCCGCGCCGATGGCGTGATGCGGGATGTCGCCGTCGCCGGCGATTTCATTGGAGGTATCGATGACGATCACGCGCTTCTGGAAATCGTCGGCGAGGACGCGCGCGATTTCACGCAGCTTGGTGGTTTTGCCGACGCCGGGCCGGCCGAGCAGCAGCACGCTGTGGCCGCTTTCGATGAGGTCGCGAATGAGTTCGATGGTGCCGAAGACCGCGCGTCCCACGCGCAGCGTCAGGCCGACGATGTCGCCGCGGCGGTTGCGGATGGCGGAGATGCGATGCAGCGTGCCTTCGATGCCGGCGCGATTGTCGCGGCCGAATTCGCCGACGGCGGCGATCACCTGGGCGAGATCGTCACGCGTGACGGGAGCGGCGGAAAGATCGACTGCGTGGCCGGGCAGCCGGGCCTGGGGCGGTCGCCCCAGGTCGAGAACGATTTCGAGGAGCTGCGCGCCGTCGAAGGTGCGGACGCTCTGTTGCAGGGACGGCGGTAGCGTATCGATCAGCAGGCTGAGATCGTCGGTATGCGGGTGTACGGTCATGTCGTACTGAAGCACCCTCGCGCTGAACACCCGAGAAACAGGGCCTTATCGACTATAGGGCTATCGGCATGACAGGGTCAACCGTGGCCGGTCGCGGTCGTGCGCTCTTGCGGAATCGGTTCAGAACCCGGTTCAGAACTGGATCTTGCCGCCGCCCGGCAAACCGCCGAAACCGCCCTGGCCGGCGTCGGGAAGGACGATGGAAGAGGCCGCCTCGCGGCGCAGTTCCTTGAGCTCCTCTATCGTCTGCGCGGCGGCCTGCTGGGCGCCGAGGCCGAAGCCGCGTATCGCGTCCGCGAGCGTGGCGGCAGGAATCTCGAAGGTCAGCGGCAATGCGCCGACCGGCGTCATCATCTGCGCCTGACCCAGATACAGCACGGCGCGCGCGCTGTCGTCGCTGCCGTCGGGTCTGATCGGTGTCAGCCGCCGTACGGTACCGACGCGGCGATCGGTGAAGATGTCCTCGCGGTACAGGTCGTCCGCATCCATGGCGAAATCGTTGGCATCAGGCTGACTCACGGCGTGCTCCGGTGATGTGAATGACGCAGGTATGCAATCTAGGTTAACAGGATGCCGGAAAGGTGAAAAGGTTGGCGCGGCGCGCCGGCCGCTTACAGCGAGCGCATGAAATCCATGTAGTCGAGTATGTAGGTTATCGATACGCGCAGGTCTTCGCTGCGGCGCAGCATGTCCTGGCAGCGCAGATCACAGGGCATGTGGCCGTTCTGCGCGCGTCTGGCAAAGGTGAGTACGCTGCGCTTGAGCGTTTCGCGATCGCCCCACAGCTGCTCGTAGCGTTCGACGAAGCGCCCGCAGGTTTCGGTGACGAGCGCGTCCTTGCCGATTTCGTGCAGGGCGGATTCGCAGTTCGAAGCCAGCTCCGCGGTCGCGTTGAGTTCGTTCAGCAGCATGCCGAGGTCGGTGCGGTAGTCCGCCTCCTGTGCGGCAAGCGATGTGGCCGCAGCGCCGATCACCAGCGCGGCGACGAGGGATTGCAGATGTTTCATGAAGGCTCCGTCTCTGCCCGTTATCCGGTGGGGCGCGAAATCGTGCCATCTTAGCGGACGCGGATGCGGTTTGACAAAATCTGTTGCCCGCCGCGCGTGCCGCTGAGTACCATGACTGAGCGCAAGGACGGATGGACGGGGTCGCCATGATCGAGAAAGTCGTTTCCGGTGGGCAGACGGGCGTGGATCGCGCCGCACTCGATGCGGCGATGGCGCTCGGCATCGAGTGCGGCGGCTGGTGTCCGGTCGGGAGGCATGCCGACGATGGCGTCATTCCGGCGCATTATCCGCTGCAGGAAACCGCCGACATGGATCATACGGTACGCACCGAAAACAATGTGCGCGATTCCGACGGCACCCTGGTGCTCTATCGGGGCGAGCTGCAGGGTGGCACCGCCTACGCCGTGCTCATGGCACAGCACCTCGGCCGCCCGGTACGCGCGGTGAATCTGGACGAACCTTTTTCCGCCGCCGACATTGCCGCCTGGATCGAACGCGCCCGTATCCGGGTGATCCACATCGGTGGCCAGCGCGAATCGAACAGCCCCGGCATTTATGCGCTGGCGCGCGAGCGCATTGCCGAAATCCTGCAAACCGTTTCCTGATGCCGGCGGATGGCGCCGGTCCACTTTCTCCGTGGAGGGTCGATTCATGGTACAGACGATGAATGCGCAATCGATTCAGGACTGGCTGCGCACCAGCACGCTCATCAGCCGCTTCTGCACCCAGAACGGCTGGATAGACGATGACAGCGTCCACTACGACGTATCCTCCGAGCACGAGGACTGGCGTCGCATCAACGTCTATTTCACCGAACTGGTGATGGAGGGGTCGGGCTGCGTCGCCGATCGCGTCGACTGCTTCGGACAGGTCGATCTGCGGCTGGACGATGCCGGGCGGGTGGTCGAGGCGCGGACCCTAGATTGAACCGGCGACCAGCGCAGCGATGGTGTCCTCGATCGCTGCGCGCTGGCGCTCGATATCGGCGCTGAGACGGAACTGCGTAGCGGCGCGCACGAGATTCTGTCCCGTGCGCTCGATGCGGAAATAGCGGTCGCCGTCGAGATGGTCGGCGAGAAAGCGCACGCCCAGTTCGAGCGGGATGAGCCGGATGGCTGCATAGAGTTCGTCGGGCCGCAGCGCGCGTGCCTGCGACCCGGCGGCGGCGAAGTAGCCGGACAGACCGGCGCGGCACATATCCAGATCGTAGCGCACGGCGTCGGCATCGGCCGCCGTTTCGCCGGAGCGGTTGCAGCAGGAGCGCAGGCAATCCGCGATGTCGTGATGCACCGTGCCCGGCTTGACGGTGTCGAGATCGATCAGGCTGACGGCTTCGTCGCTGTCCGTATCGAAAAGCACGTTGTCCAGTTTGGGGTCGCCGTGCACGATGCTGCGGACGATGGTTCCGCGCGCCAGCGCGGCTTCGATCGTATCCGCCTCGCTCCGCCGCGCGGCGACGAATGCCAGCCAGCCGTCCACCTCGCGGTCGCGGCGCTGCGGATTCGCGCTCGCGATGCGCTCCAGGCGTTCGATGTGGCGTGGTGTGTGGTGGAAGTCGGGGCGGGTATCGTGCATGCGCGCCGGGTCGAGATCGCCGACCAGGGCGTGGAAACGTCCGAGCGCGCTGCCCGCCTGCCAGGCGTGGCGCGGGCTTTTCGGCCGGTGGTACGAGTGCGTGTTTTCTATATAGCTCATCGCCCGCCAGCAGCCGCCTTCGACGTCGGTGTACAGCGCGGCACCGTCATGCGTCGCATAGAGCGTGGGGAAGCGCAGACCGTCCTGATGTCCCGCCTGGCGTGCCGCGACGTGATCGAGCAGCGTGCGCAGATTGTCCATGATCAGCGCCGGGTGCTCGAAAGCGCGGCGGTTGATCCGCTGCAGGATGGCGTGGGGGGTCGTGGCGTCGTTCGTGGTGACCAGATAGGTGTCGTGGATCAGCCCGCGGCCGTGCAGGCGGACGTCGAGCACCGCGCCGCACAAGGCGAAAGCGCCGGCCGCGGCGACGGGGAGATCGGTGGAAATAGCGGTCATGTGATGGTCGTCATCCGTCGGTGCCGTCTCAGCGCCCTTCCTCGACCGAGAAACGCAGCGTGCCTTGCTCGCTGCCTTCTCCCCAGGCGATGCAATCGGCAGCGATCAATCGCGGCCAGCGTGTCTTGCCGCCCATGTCGGCATGCCAGAACACCGGTGCGATCCATCCGGATTCATCGCGGGTGAAGCCGGCAGGCACCTTGCGTTCGAGCAAAGCCTTGACCATGGCCTGCTCCACCGATTCGGCTTCGACGACGGCGTTGCGTTCGAGTTCGGGGCGCTCGTAGAAGGCGGTGACGCGGTAGCTGCGCGTGGGTGATCGTGGTGTGGGCATGGGCTCATTGTAATCCGGCGTGTGTCCGCGGAATAGCGCGCATGCATGGCGCCGCGCCCGGTCGCGCCGGCCTTCTGTGCTAAGATGCGCCATGGTCTGCATGCGCAGCACGGTCGTTTTTCCTTTCCGCTCCGGTTCGCCCGGCCTTGCGCGAGCGCCGTCTTGCCGATACTGAAGCTGCATCATGTCAGCGTGATCGTCACCGACGCGGCGCGGGCGTGCGCGTTCTACCGCGAAGCGCTCGGTTTGCGTGAAATCACCCGCCCCGATCTCGGCTATCCTGGCGCCTGGCTGCAGCTCGGCGATCAGCAGCTCCATCTTCTGCAGTTGCCGGCGCCGCCCCATGACGGTACCGGCGCGGTCCACGTCGGCCGCGATCGCCACATCGCCGTGCTGGTCGACGATCTGCGCCGGCTGGCGGAGCGCCTGCAGGCGCAGGGCGTCGCATTCACCTACAGCCGTTCCGGCCGCCCGGCGCTGTTCTGCCGCGACCCGGACGGCAACGGCATCGAGTGCATCGAAGCGCCCGCGGCTGCGGGCAATGATCATCCGGATCGTCCACGGGAGGTAGTGTGAGCGATAAGAAAGAGCGCCAATCTTCTGAAGCCTATCGCAACGAATCTTTCCTCGGCAGCGGCAGCGGCCGCCCGCTGCGCATCCTTGCCGAATACCTAGAGCCGGAAAGCCGGTTCAGACGTTACTCCGTCGACGATACCATCGTCTTCATGGGGTCGGCACGCCTGAAGTCGCGCGAGGATGCCGAGGCGGCCTTGCACGCGGCGCAGCAATCCGGTCGCGGCCTGGCGTCGGCACAGCGTGATCTGGATATGTCCCGTCACTACGAAGCGGCGCGCGAGCTGGCGCGGCGTTTTACCGTTTGGTCCAAGCAGCTCGAGGACGAGGAACGGCGTTTCGTCGTCTGCACCGGCGGCGGGCCTGGCATCATGGAGGCGGCGAACCGCGGCGCCTCGGAGGCGCGCGGCCTCAATGTCGGTCTCACCATTTCTATTCCGGTGGAAGAGTTCGACAATCAGTACGTGACGCGCGAGCTCTCGTTCCATTTCCATTATTTCTTCATGCGCAAGTTCTGGTTCGCCTATCTAGCCAAGGCGGTATTGGTGTTCCCGGGCGGGTTCGGCACGCTCGACGAGCTGTTCGAATTGCTGACGCTGCTGCAGACGCGCAAGATGCGCAAGCATCTGCCCATCGTGCTGTTCGGCTCGACGTTCTGGCGCGAAGTGATCGATTTCGATGCGCTGATCCGCCACGGCACCATCAGTCCCGAGGACATCGATCTGATGTTCTTTACCGATTCCGTCGATGAGGCCTATGACTACGTGGTGCGCAAGCTCGAAGCCCATGCGCTCAGCGAGCGCGGTGCGCGTCTGTAGCCTCTGTTGAATGCGGGCCGGCGGCGCACCGCCGCCATTCGCCCGGTCGCAGCTCATCCAGGCTGATGTCTCCGACCGCCCAGCGCACCAGGCGCAGAGTGGGGTGACCGACCGCCGCCGTCATGCGCCGCACCTGGCGGTTGCGTCCCTCGCGAATCATGAGGCTGATCCACGAAGTCGGGAGATGCGCGCGCCGGCGGATGGGCGGATCGCGCGGCCACAGCGTGGCCGGTTCGTCCATGCGCGCGGCCCGGGCGGGCAGTGTCATGCCGTCGTTGAGCAGAACGCCGCGCGCCAGTTGTGCCAGCGCGGCGTCATCCGGCACGCCTTCCACCTGTACCCAATAGGTCTTCCAGTGTTCGAAGCGGGGATGGGCGATGCGGTGCTGCAGCCGGCCGTCATCGGTGAGCAGCAGCAGGCCTTCGCTGTCGCGGTCCAGTCTGCCCGCCGGATAGTAGCCCGGCAGGGTGATGAAATCGGCAAGCGTGGCATGTCCCTCCGCGGTGTCGCTGAACTGGCAGAGCACGCCGTAGGGTTTGTTGAAGACGATGAGATGTTCCTCGCCGCTGCGCCTTGGGGTGCGGACGCGGCGCAGCGTGCCAGGGGCGCGGGATGCCGGGATCGGTTTCATGGTGATTGGGCTTGGCCGTGAATGGAACACGCATGATAATATCGCGAAGTTCGCCATGAGGCAGGGCGATAGGGTCACGCGCAGGTGGCGGAATCGGTAGACGCGCTGGTTTTAGGTACCAGTGGGGCAACCTGTGAGAGTTCGAGTCTCTCCCTGCGCACCATCGGCCACGCGCTCGCTCATTCCGCGCCGAACGCCGCCTGCACCGCCTCGTCCACGTTCTCCAGCCAGATGAAATTCAGCTTTTCCCGCGCCGATGCCGGCACCTCGTCCACATCCCGTTGGTTGCGCGCGGGCAGCAGTACCGTGGTGATGCCTGCGCGCGCCGCGGCCAGCGTTTTTTCCTTGATGCCGCCGACGGGCAGCACCAGTCCGCGCAGGCTGATTTCGCCGGTCATGGCCGTATCCTTGCGCACGGTTTTGCCGGTGAACAGCGATACCAGCGCGATGTACATGGCGATGCCGGCGCTGGGGCCGTCCTTGGGGATGGCGCCGGCGGGCACATGGATGTGCAGATCGGAGTCGCTGAACAGCGCCTGATCGAGCCCCAGCGCCGCGGATCGGCTGCGCACCAGGCTCAGCGCCGCCTGCGCGCTTTCCTTCATGACGTCTCCCAACTGGCCGGTCAGGATGAGCTTGCCGCCGCCGGGATTGCGCGCCGCTTCGATGAAGAGGATGTCGCCGCCGACCGGGGTCCATGCCAGGCCGGTGGCTACGCCGGGCACGCTGACCCGCATCGCCACCTCGCCTTCGTATTTGCGCGGACCGAGTATGGCGGGCAGGCCGGTGGCGTCCACGGTCAGCGCGGTGATCTCGCCTTCGGCCACGCGCATGGCGACATGGCGGAAAACCTTGCCGATTTCCCGTTCCAGATTGCGCACGCCCGCCTCGCGGGTGTAATCGTGCACGATGACCTTGAGCGCTTCCTCGCTGAGACTGCACTGCTCGGGTGTCAGGCCGGTCGCTTCGAGCTGGCGGCGGATGAGATAGCGGCGGGCGATTTCGAGCTTTTCCTCATCGGTGTACCCCGGCAGCTCGATGATTTCCATGCGGTCGAGCAGCGGGCGCGGGATGGTGTCGGCGACATTGGCCGTGCCGATGAACACCACGCGCGAGAGATCGAAGGGTACGGCCAGATAGTTGTCGCGGAAGGTGCCGTTCTGCTCGGGATCGAGCACTTCGAGCAGCGCCGCACTCGGGTCGCCATGAAAGCCGGTGCCGAGCTTGTCGAGTTCGTCGAGCATGAACACCGGATTGCGCGTGCCGGCCTTG
>CAYLYS010000054.1:0-4691 GCA_964388175.1 uncultured Chromatiales bacterium
GCCGGCCGTACCGGCTCGCGGGCCTGGTGGTGGCGGGCCGAGGAGCCGCTCGGCGGCGGCGAGATCGCCGCTACGCAAAGCGGCGCGAATGCGCGTGCTGCTCACCCGCTCGCCGTCGCTTTCCAGCGCCGCCATGACTTCCAGATCGAAACCGTGGCGCTTGCCCGCCGCGTCCAGCAGCGCGGTATCGCCCGCACGGCGCCACCCGAAACGGAAATCGTCGCCGATCACCAGAGAGCGCACACCGAGCGCGCCGACCAGGATCCGGTCGATGAACGCTTCCGCCTCCATCTCGGCCAGGGCGCGATTGAACGGCAGGCACAGTACCCGGTCGATCGGCAGGGTGGCCAGCACTTCGAGCTTCTCGCGAAAGGAGGTCAATCGCGACGGGCGATCGCCCGGATGGAAAAACTCCTGCGGATGCGGCTCGAAGGTCACCACGGTCGCGGGCAGGCTGTGCGCCGCGGCATTCTGCAGCAAACGCCCGAGGATCGCCTGATGCCCCAGGTGCAGCCCGTCGAAATTACCGATCGTGGCCACACACCCGCGATGGCGGGCGCGCAGATTGTAATGTCCTCTGATAAGTTCCATGGGGCGCCGGTAAATTCAGCATGATACAGGATTTCGGCGGATTGCTCAGCGCGCTCCGCCGGGCACGGCGAGGTGGCGCCAGCGCAGC
Source organism: uncultured Chromatiales bacterium (assembly GCA_964388175.1). Classification (GTDB taxonomy): domain Bacteria; phylum Pseudomonadota; class Gammaproteobacteria; order SZUA-140; family SZUA-140; genus JAITWN01. The sequence goes on from CAYLYS010000054.1 coordinate 680, forward strand.
CCCGCGCACCACAGCGCGGCGAGATAGGCGAGCGCACCGGCGAGCACGCACAGCGTCAGGTGCAGCACCCGCTCCCGCCAACCGCTCTCCAGCCAGGCGCCGGCATCACCGGCCACCAGCAGCAGCACGACCGTCATCACGACGATGGCCGCCAGCACCCGCGCGGACAGGGCGCGCCAGCCCGGCGCGGCGCGAAAACCGCCCGCCCGGCGCAGCGCCCGCAGCAGCAGCGCCGCGTTGAGGAAGGATGCCAGCGCGGTGGCCAGCGCCAGCCCGGCGTGCGGCCCCGGAATATCGAAAGCGATCATCGGCACGACGAAAACCACGTTGAGCAGCAGATTCGCCACCATCGCGATCACCGCGATGCGCACCGGCGTGCTCATATCCTGGCGCGAGAAAAATGCCGCCGCCAGCACCTTCACCAGGATGAAGCCGAGCAGGCCCAGGGAGTAGGCCATCAGGCTCAGGCGCGACATCGCCACGTCGGCGTCGCTGAATTCACCGTAGTGGAACAGCGTGGTCAGCATCGGCCCGGCGAGCACGAACAGCGCCACCGTCGCCGGCGCACCGACCACGATCGTCATGCGCAGCGCCCAGTCGACGGTGAGCGCGTGCTGCGCACTGTCGGTGGCGGCATGCTGCTGCGCCAGGCGGGGCAGGATGACGGTGGCGAGCGCGACGCCGAACACGCCGAGCGGAAATTCGACCAGCCGGTCGGAGTAGTACAGCCAGCTCACGCTGCCGGTGACGAGGAAGGAGGCGATCAGCGTATCGATCAGCAGATTGATCTGCGCCACCGAGGAGCCGAAGATCCCCGGCAGCATGAGCCGGCCGATGCGGCGCACGCCCTCGTGGGCGGGTCGCCAGCGCGGACGCGGCATCAGCCGCAGGCGCAGCAGGAAGGGAATCTGGAAGGCGAGCTGGACCGCGCCGGCGAGCAGCACGCCCCAGGCAAGCGCCATCACCGGTTCGGCCATGCGCGGCGCCAGCCACAGCGCCGCGCCGATCAGGCACAGGTTGAGGAATACCGGGGTAAAGGCCGGCACGCCGAAGCGCCCGTAGCTGTTGAGAATACCGCCGGCGAGCGCGGTCAATGAGATGAAGAAGATGTAAGGAAAGGTCAGACGGAGCATGTCCGTGGTGAGCGCGAACTTCCCGGCATCGTCGATGAAGCCGGGCGCGAACACCATCACCAGCAGCGGCGCGGCGAGCATGCCGACGGCGCTCACCAGGAACAGCACGCCGCCGAGGGCGCCGACGGCGCCGTCCACCAATTCCCGGACCTCCTCGTGGCTGCGCCCGGTCTTGTACTGCCCCAGCACGGGAACGAAGGCCTGTGAAAAAGCGCCCTCGGCAAACAGCCGGCGCAGGAAATTGGGGATGCGGAAGGCGACGAAGAAGGCGTCCGCGCCCATTCCGGCGCCGAAGGCGCGGGCGATGACGATGTCGCGCAGCAGGCCGAGCACACGCGAAACGAAAGTCATGCCGCCGACCACGGCGGTGGAACGCAACAGGCCGCTCACGACGCGCCCCTGCCCGCGTGAGCGATGCCGGAATGCCGGGGAGGAAATACCTTACATGACATAGGCGTTTCTTTTTCTTATCGGGCCTGTTCTTATCGGTTCTATCGGCCATGGGCGCATCGGCGCCCCGGCCCGTGCACGCGCATTGACAAAAAGGGCAAAAATCATCATAGTTGTGCCCCTTCGAATCTCAAGAGCATCAGTGCACGGGAGTTTGTCTTGGCCAATACAGCACAAGCCAGAAAGCGCATCCGACAGGCCGAAAAACATCGCCAGATCAACGGCGCCATGCGCTCGTCCATGCGTACCGCATTCAAGAAAGTGGTCAAGGCGCTCGCCACCGGCGACCAGCCCCAGAGCGCAGCCGCCTACAAGGAAGCCGTTCCGGTGCTCGATCGCATGGCGCGCAAGGGCATCATCCACAAGAACAAGGCGGCCCGCCAGAAAAGCCGTCTGAACCGCCAGCTCAAAGCGCTGCAGCAGCAGGCCTGAGCGCCGGCCTCGCGGCCGGCCGATGCAAAAACCGGGCTTTGCCCGGTTTTTTTGCGTCCATCGCGCGGCCAAACGGCCTGCCTTCACATCAAGACCCCATCACATCAGAACCAGGTTGTCGCGGTGGATGAGCTCGGGCTCATCCACATAGCCGAGCAGTTCGCGGATGCGCTCGCTCGGCTGGCGTACCAGCTTGCGCGCCTCCTCGGCGCCGTAGTTGACCAGTCCACGCGCCACCTCGCGCCCGTCCGGATCGATGCAGGCGACCAGTTCGCCGCGCGCGAAACTGCCGCGCACTTCGGTCACCCCCACCGACAGCAGGCTGCGGCCTGATTCGCGCAGAACGCGCGCCGCACCCTCATCCACCAGCAGCTGACCGCTCAGTTGCAACTGCCCGGCCAGCCACTGCTTGCGCGCCACCACCGGCTCCTGCGCCGGCAGAATCAGCGTGCCGACCTCCTCGCCCGCCCGTACCGTCTTCAGGATATCCGGCCGGCGACCCGGCGCGATCAGCGTTGCCGCACCGGAACGGGCAGCACGCCCGGCGGCGCGCACCTTGCTCAGCATGCCGCCGCGTCCCCATTGACCGACTCCGCCCGCTCCCGCCATGCGCTCGAGCGCGGGATCGGCGGCGCGCGCCTCGTGGATCAGCTTCGCTTCCTTGTGCTGGCGCGGGTCGAGATCGTACATGCCCTCCTGATCGGTCAGGATGACCAACAGCTCGGCTTCGACCAGATTGGCGACCAGCGCGGCGAGGGTGTCGTTGTCACCGAAGCGGATCTCTTCCACCGCCACGGTATCGTTCTCGTTGACCACCGGCACCACGCCGAGACGCAGCAGGGTGCGCAGCGTACTGCGCGCATTGAGATAGCGCTTGCGATCGGAGAGGTCATCGTGGGTCAGCAGGATCTGCGCGGTATGCAGGCCGAAGCGCTGGAAGCTCGATTCGTAGGCCTGCACCAGCCCCATCTGACCCACCGCCGCCGCCGCCTGCAGTTCGTGCAGCGCCTGCGGGCGTTTGGCCCAGCCGAGGCGCTTGACTCCTTCGGACACCGCGCCCGACGACACCAGCACCACTTCCACGCCGTCACGGACGAGACCGGCGATCTGTTCGACCCATGCCGCCATCAGCTCGCGATCGAGGCCGCGGCCCTCATTGGTGAGCAGCGAACTGCCGACCTTGACCACCCAGCGGCGCGACTGCCCGAGTTGCATGCGATTTTTCATGGCGCTAGTTTCCAATCCCCGCCCGCAACTTACAAGAGGCCGCCACAAGGGTAAAACCCTGCCGCACATGACTGGAGGGTCCGACGCCCCCATTGCCGCTCACGCCGCGCCATCGCCGTCCTTCTCTTCGAGGCGGCTCATCACCGCCGTCAGCAGCGGGTCGAGGCCGAGCCGCGCGATCGCCGATACCGCGAACCAGCGTCCGCTCCAGCCCAGTTCAGTCACCAGCGCGCGGCACCAGTCTTCGCGCTCGTACTCGGGCAGCAGATCGATCTTGTTGATCACCAGCCAGCGCTCGCGCTGCCACAGATCATCGCTGAACTTGCGCAGCTCCTCCTCGATCACCCGCACCGCGTGCGCGGGCTCATGTTCGGGGTCGGCCGGCTGCGCATCGACCAGATGCAGCAGCAGGCGGTTGCGCGACAGATGACGCAGAAAGCGCGTGCCCAGGCCGACGCCTTCGGAAGCACCTTCGATCAGGCCCGGGATATCCGCGAGCACGAAGCTGCGATGCGCGCCCACGCTGACCACACCGAGCTGCGGATGCAGCGTGGTGAACGGGTAATCGGCGACCTTGGGACGGGCCGAAGAGACGGCGCGGATGAAAGTGGATTTGCCGGCATTGGGCAGGCCAAGCAGGCCGACATCGGCGAGCAGGCGCAGCTCCAGACGCAGACGCCGCGACTCGCCCGGCGTACCCTTGCTGGCGCGGCGCGGCGTGCGGTTGGTGCTGCGCCTGCTCGCCGATGTCGGCCTGCTCGGCCTGCCCA
>CAYLYS010000054.1:4701-11168 GCA_964388175.1 uncultured Chromatiales bacterium
TGCTCTTGTAGCGGGTATTGCCGAGACCGTGGAAGCCGCCCTGAGCGACGCGCAGGCGCTGCCCCGATTCCAGCACTTCGCCGATCGTCTCGCCGGTATCCTCGTCGTGCACCACGGTGCCGACCGGCACCGGCACCAGCAGATCCTCGCCGCTGCGGCCGGTGCAATTGTTGCCCATGCCGTTCTCGCCGCGCGGTGCGCGAAAGGCGCGCGTATAGCGGAAATCGACCAGCGTATTGATATTGGCGTCGCCGACCAGCCAGACGCTGGCGCCGTCGCCGCCATCACCGCCATCGGGCCCGCCGAAAGGAATGAATTTCTCGCGCCGGAAGCCGACACAGCCGTCGCCGCCATCGCCGGCCTTGACCTGTATGGATGCCTCGTCGACGAATTTCATGATGCAAGCACCGTACGCACTGCGGATGGGAGAATTCCCATCACTGCAAAACAAAAAACCCCGTCGGGTGACGGGGTCTCGGCTACAGCAGCAAAACCCGGCTCAGGCAGCCGGCAGGATGCTGACGTAGCGGCGCTTCTGCGGGCCCTTGACGGTGAAATCCACCACGCCGTCGATCTTGGCATACAGCGTGTGGTCGACGCCGAGGCCGACATTGGTGCCGGGGTGGAAGCGCGTGCCGCGCTGGCGCACGATGATGTTGCCCGCCAGCACGTTCTCACCGCCGAAGCGCTTCACGCCCAGTCGTTTCGATTCTGAATCGCGTCCGTTGCGGCTGCTGCCGCCGGCTTTTTTGTGTGCCATGGTTCCTTATGCCCCCGTCGAGATATCGGTGATCTGCAGCTCGGTATAGTACTGCCGGTGGCCCTGTTCCTTATGATAGTGCTTGCGCCGGCGGTGCTTGATGATGCGGATCTTGACGCCGCGGCCCTGGGAACGCACCTTGGCGCTCACCCGGCCGCCTTCGATGAAAGGCGCGCCGACCTTGACCTCGTCGCCCTCGGCGATCATGAGAACCTTATCGATGCCGACAGTCGCGCCTTCCTCGGCGTCGAGCTTCTCGACGCGGATGACATCGCCCTTGCTGGCCCGGTACTGCTTACCGCCCGTCTGGAATACGACGTACATGTGAATCCTGCTCCCGGCTGCCCCGCCCCGTCGCCGGAGCGACCGAAACAGGTAAAATCCAAAACGCGGTATTCTAGCCGTGACACGGGCAGAGGTCAATTCCCTTTCCCCTTGCCACCGGCGGTACAGCCCTCTAAACTCAGACGGTTCCGCCATTTCCTGGAGTTATCGACAACGTGAACGCGCCACTCAGCCTGGCCCGTCGGTCCATGGACCTGACAGAGATCCAGTCCCTGGTCGCGGACGACATGCAGGCCGTCGATACCCTGATCCAGCGCCGGCTGCGTTCCGAAGTCGCGCTCATCAACCAGTTGAGCTATTACATCATCAACAGCGGCGGTAAGCGCCTGCGCCCGCTGATGGTGCTGCTGAGCGCCCGCGCGCTGGGCTATGAAGGACAGCAGCATCTTGATCTGTCAGCAGTTATCGAATTCATCCACACCGCGACCCTGCTCCACGACGACGTCGTCGACGCCTCCGAACTGCGGCGCGGGCGGGAAACCGCCAACACCGTGTGGGGCAACGAGGCCAGCGTGCTGGTCGGCGATTTCCTCTACTCCCGCTCCTTCGAGATGATGGTCGAGATCCGCAGCATGCGCATCATGGAGATCATGGCCAGCGCGACCAACGTCATCGCCGAAGGCGAGGTCATGCAACTGCTCAACAGCAACGACGCCGACACCACCGAAGCGCGTTACCTGGAAGTCATCCATTGCAAGACGGCCAAGTTGTTCGAAGCCGCCGCCCAGGTCGGCGCCATCCTCAGCGGCTGCGCGCAGGAACAGGAGCAGGCCATGGCTGCCTACGGCATGCACCTGGGCGCCGCCTTCCAGCTCATCGACGACGTCCTCGATTACTCCGGCTCGGCCGAGCTCATCGGCAAGAACATCGGCGACGATCTCGCCGCCGGCAAACCCACGCTGCCGCTGATCCACGCCATGCGCGTCGGCGTACCGGAGCAGGTCGCCGTCATCCGCCACTCCATCGAGCACGGCGGCCGCGAAGACATCACCCGCGTTCTCGAAGCCATTGAATCGACCGACGCCTTGGCTTACACTGCGCGCTCGGCGCAGGCGGAAGCCAGGAAGGCGGCCGAGTCACTCGACCCCATCCCCGCCTCCCCTTACAAGGATGCCCTGTACGCCCTGGCCGAATTTTCGGTCAACCGCAGTTACTGATTTACCATCGGGGTGTAGCTCAGCCTGGTAGAGCACTGCCTTCGGGAGGCAGGAGTCGCACGTTCAAATCGTGTCACCCCGACCAAAAAATTCCAGCACTTACACCACCCTCTGCCGCGCGGCGCGCGCTCTGCGCCAGCGCGTAAACATCGCCTTCAGCAGTCGCTGACGCCTCGCAAAACTCCGGCAGCCGGTCACCCAGCCGATTTCATGCCCCCCCACTTAACTTGACTCTGGCAGCCCATTATTTTACCTTTTAGTTAAATAACCGTCTGGTAAAGTAAATGAGAGACCCGTTGAGCACCACCTTTTCCGCATTGGCCGATCCCACGCGCCGGGCCATTCTTGCTCAGCTCGCCAAGCGCGAAGCCAATGTCTCCGATCTCGCCAAACCGTTTCTGCGCGAGATGAGTCTTCCCGCCATTACCAAGCATCTGAAGGTGCTGGAGAACGCGGGACTGATCCAGAAAACCAAGGCCGCCCAGTGGCGAACCTGCTCGATCAGCGCCGCGCCTCTGAAAGAAGCCTCCGGCTGGATGGAGCCGTATCGACAGTTCTGGGAAGAAAGCTTCGATCGACTGGATGAATATCTGAAGGAAGTGCAGGCGAAACAGACCAAGCGAGGAAAAAGCCATGCCCGCAAAGCCAAATGAAATCCGGATCGTTCGCATCTACGATGCGCCCGTGAAACTCGTATGGGAAGCATGGACCGACCTGAAACACGTCGAGCGATGGTGGGGACCGCGAGGCTTTACCCTGACCACCCGGAGCAAGGATCTGCGGCCGGGCGGAAAATGGATCTATACGATGCACGGCCCCGACGGTACGGACTATCCGAACATTACGACCTACCATGAGGTCGTCAAGCACGAAAAGCTCGTCTACGATCACGGCGGCAGTGATGAGCGCGACAAGCTCTTTACCGTGACGGTGACCTTCAGGGAAGAACGGGGAAAGACGACCATGGACATGACCATGACCCTCCCCACGCCCGAAGCGGCGAAAGCGACGAAGAAATTCATCAAGGAAGCGAACGGCAACTCGACCTGGGACAGGCTGGGTGAATATCTCGAAACCGAGGCCACGGGGAAAGATCCCTTTTTCATCAATCGCTCTTTCGAGGCCGACATCAGGACCGTGTTCGACATGTGGGCCAGTCCCGAGCACTTTTCGAAATGGATGGGACCGAAGGGCTCCACCCTGTCCTTCATCCGCACCGACGTCAGAGAGGGCGGAAGCTCTCACTACGCCATGACCGATGCGGAAGGGCGGATCATGTACGGGAAAGTGAATTACAGGAAAATCAGCCCGCATCATCTTTTGATCTACACCCAGAATTTCTGCGACGAAAACACAAACCTCACCAAGCCGCCCTTCGCACCCACCTGGCCCGACATGATGCTGACGACGGTGACTTTCGCCGAAGAAGGGCCGATGGAAACACGCGTGACCGTCAAATGGGAAGTCTCCGGAGAAGCCACGGACATCGAACGCCGCACCTTCCACGATGGAAAGGCCGGCATGACCGACGGCTGGAACGGAGCGTTCGACAAGCTCGAAGAAGCACTGAGTTCGCGCACCCGCCACTGATCTTGATCCGGGATCCCGGCCCTACAAAAAGGCCGGGATTTACCGTGCCGACCGCAGCACCCGCATGCCGCCATCGACGGCGATTGACACCATCGACGATAAAAATGTATTTTTCACACCTCTTATAAGAACCACCCCCCGTTCACGCCACTCGCAAGCCCATTCCCATGCTGTCGCGGATCATGTCGTACGTCGACCCGCTTTCCCTGCGGGAAAAACTGATCAACGCCTTCGCCATCGCTCTGGCGATGCTGGCGCTCGGCCTGCTGCTGCGGGCACTGCCGCACAAAGGCATCGAGCTGCCATTGATGGCATCGATGGGCGCTTCCGCCTTTCTGCTGTTCATCTTGCCGCACAGCCCGATGGCGCAACCCTGGCCCCTGATCGGTGGGCATCTGGTCGCCGGCGCGATCGCCCTGCTCTGCGGCCATCTGATCGATGAGCCGGTGTTGGCCGTGGCGATCAGCGTCAGTTGCTCGGTGTTGCTCATGCAGTTGCTGGGCTGTCTTCATCCGCCGGCCGCTGCCACTGCGCTCACCGTCGCGCTCATCGAGGAACCGCTGACCACGGAACTCACCCTGGGCGTTTCCTATTCCGTCGGCGGCGGCGCATTGCTCCTGCTGCTGATCGCGCTGATGATCAACCGCTTCCTGCTGCGCAGACGCTATCCCATGCGGCACAGCCATCATCCTCATCACGAGCAGTTCCAGCAGACCCACGCGCGCGATCCGCTGCGCCTGGAGGAAGACGATATCGACTGGGCGCTCAGCCAGATGGACGGCATCATCGCCGCCAACAGGGAAGACCTGATCGATATCTATGAACTCGCGCTGGAACACGCCGAAGAGAAAAGCAGCGGGGAAAGAACGAACAGCGGAAGCGCCGCGGCGCAGACGGCGAAGAAAACCGGCACGCAAGGCTAGCCGAGCGCACCCTGCCGCTTCGGCTGGACACTGCGTATCGACAGCGAACCGGGCCCGCAGACCCGAGTGGAATGGCATTTCGGCTGAGCCGACACCCGCGCACCGTTTTCGCACAAGACACCCTGCGGCGGCGGCCCGCACGCACACCGATGGTGCGACCGCGATCATTTACCCCGCCCTCGAGTGTACCGACACCCTTAAAAAACAGGATTTCCCATCATTGGCATGTGTTTTGCGATCGCACGATACATCTTCCCTGTTCACTGCAATCGAATCGAGCGGTCATGGCGCATGCGAACGGCCCCCTGCACATCAACGCCAGCCTGCTGGTGGAACTCTCCCGCCTCATGGGGAAGGCGGTGCAATCGGAACAGAAAATCAACCAGGTGCTGCATCTGCTTTCGGTATGGACGGATCTGCACTATGCGCGGGTACTGCTGCCCAACTACCGGACGCGGCAGCTGGAGGTCGCCTATTCATACAGCCTCTCGCGCGAAAAGCTCGATGCCGGGGAATACACCGTCGAATTCGAACAGGGCCTGACCGGCTATGCCTGGCGCAGCGGCCAGGCGGCACTGGTCACCGACATCGCCGATGAGCCGAAGTTTCTGCAGCGCATCGCCGAACCGATCGGCGGCAGCCTGCAGCGCATCGGTTTCATCAGCGTGCCGATCCTGGTCGAGGGAAAAACCATCGGCGTACTCTCCGCCCAGCGCAACGCCGATCCGCGCCGGCGCTATGCCGACGACGTCGATCTGCTGCGCGTGATCGCAACGATGCTGGCGCCGATACTGCATTCCATGCAGCACCGCGCCAAGAACATCAGCACGGTGCCGGGACATCTCGATCGCGACAGCGGGCGTTACATCCAGCTGTGCGAATCGCATGGCATCATCGGTTCCAGCCGCGCGCTGCTGTCGGCGGTGCGCGAAGTCGATCAGGTCAAGGACAGCGATGCGCCGATCATGCTCCTCGGTGAGTCCGGCACCGGCAAGGAAATGTTCGCCGGCATGGTTCACCGCGAAAGCAAGCGCCGCCGAAAACCTTTCATCTGCATCAACTGCGCCTCCATTCCCGAGCAACTGCTGGAATCGGAGCTCTTCGGTCACGAGAAAGGCAGCTTCACCGGCGCCTTCCGCCGCCAGGAAGGCAAGCTCCAGCAGGCGCACGAAGGCACCCTCTTCCTCGACGAGATCGGCGACATGCCGCTCGATCTGCAGGCCAAGCTGCTGCGCGTGCTGCAGGACAAGCAGGTACAGCCGATCGGCAGCGACCGGCCGCACCATGTCGACTTCCGTCTCATCACCGCCACCCATGTCAATCTCGCCGAAGCGCTGCGCCAGGGGCGCTTCCGCCTCGATCTCTACTATCGTCTCAACGTGATCCCGATCGCGCTGCCGCCGCTGCGCCAGCGCGGCGAGGACATCGTCCGCATCGCCGAACACTTCCTCAATCACTACGGTCAGCTCTACGACCGCCGGCTGCACTTCACCCGCGAGGCGTACGAACGCCTGCAGATCTATCACTGGCCGGGCAACATCCGCCAGCTGCAGAACGTGGTCGAACGTGCCGTGCTCAAGGCCGACGACCAGTGGATCACCGACGATCAGCTCGCGGCGATCCTCGGCACCGAGCTGTCCGCTGACCTCGATGCGCCGATCGACGGCGGCGCCGGAGCGGCGGACCATCCCG
>CAYLYS010000054.1:11268-17750 GCA_964388175.1 uncultured Chromatiales bacterium
CATCCCGGCAATCATTCCGGCGCGGCGCCGCCCGCAGCCGAAGCGGGACGACGGCCTTACAGCTGGGTGCAGGCGTCGGAGCTGAGCACCATCCACGCCGCACTCGGCAAGACCGGCGGCAATCAGGCTCAGGCCGCGCGCCTGCTCGGCCTGTCGGCACGGCAGCTGCGCTACCGGCTCAAGAAACTCGACATCGACTGACCGACACTGTCTGCGCACGGCACACTCACACCGACAGGTAGTGGCTGATTTGTTCGATATCGACGTCCTCACGGCGGTCCTCGTGTATGAACCTGCCCTTGTCGATGACGATGAGCCGGTCGGCGATCGCCATGGTGAAACTGAGCACCTGCTCTGACACCACGATGGTGATCTCGCGCAGGCGGCGGATCTCGTTGAGGACGCCCGCGATGTCCTTGATGATCGACGGCTGTATGCCCTCGGTGGGCTCGTCGAGCAGCAGCACCTTGGGGTTTGTGACCAGTGCGCGGGCGATGGCGAGCTGTTGCTGCTGTCCGCCGGAGAGATTGCCGCCGCGCCGGTGACGCATTTCGTGCAGCACCGGGAAGAGGGAAAAGATCTCGTCCGGAATCTGGCTGTCGCCCTTCGCCTCCAGCCCGGTCCTGATGTTGTCGAGCACGGTCAGATTGGAAAAGATCATGCGCCCCTGCGGCACATAGGCAATGCCGTTCTGCACGCGCTTGTAAGAGGGCATATCGTTCACCTCGACGCCATCGACGGTGACGCTGCCGCCACTCGGCAGCACCCCCATCAGCGCCTTGAACAGCGTGGTCTTGCCCATGCCGTTGCGGCCCATGATGGCGACGGTCTCGTTCTTCTTCGCAGTGAAGCCGACCTCGTGTATGACTTTGCTCTGACCGTAACTGACGGAAAGCTTATCGACCTGCAGCATGTTCCGATCTCCTGATACCGGGCCTCAGTGCCCTATGTAAACTTCGATGACGCGCGGATCGTTCTTCACCTTGTCCATGGACCCCTCCGCCAGGATCTTGCCCTGGTGCAGCACGGTCACCTTGTGCGCGATGCGTTCGACGAACTCCATGTCGTGCTCGATCACGATCACCGACCGCCCGACGCAGATGCGATTGAGCAGCTCCGCGGTCTGTTCGCGCTCCTTCACGCTCATGCCCGCCACCGGCTCGTCCAGCATCAGCAGATCGGGCTTCTGGATCAGCAGCATGCCGATCTCCAGCCATTGCTTCTGCCCGTGCGAAAGCAGGCCGGCTTCCTTTTCGAGCTGATCGGAAAGCAGGATCAGTTCGGCGACCTCGTGGATGCGCGCCGCCAGTTCGGGCGTGCGGCTGAAGGCGAGACAGCCCCACACGCCCCGACTCTCGGGATACGAGAGTTCCAGGTTCTCGTACACCGTGAGATTCTCGTAGATCGAAGGCGTCTGGAACTTGCGCCCGACCCCGGCGCGCACGATGGCATGCTCGGACAGCGTGGTCAGCTCTTTGCCCTTGAACTTGATGCTGCCCGCCGTCGGCTTGGTGCGGCCACAGATCATGTCGAGCAGCGTCGTCTTGCCGGCACCGTTCGGGCCGATGACCACGCGCAGTTCATCCTTGTCGACATACATGTTCAAACTTTCCACCGCCTTGAAGCCGTCGAAGGAAACCGTGAGGTCTTCGACGGCAAGGACGAAGTCTGTCTCGCTCATCACTTGCTCCTTTCCGCCGCAGCGGCCGATTGTGCCAGGGCAGGCTTGATATCCGGGCGCGGCGCCGGCTGCGTGCCGCGGACCGTTTCGACGCGCGGCCGCACCGGCGTCGGATCCGGTATCGGATCCGGCGGCGCGGCACCCGAGCCGCCACCGTCAGGCGTGGGCTTGCCGCCACGCGCCTTGGAGAACAGGCTGATCATCCGGTACCCGTGGCTTTCCCACAGCCCGGCCAGGCCCTTGGGGAAGAACATCACCACGCTGATGAAAAGCGCGCCCATGAGAAACAGCCACATCTCCGGATAGGCCTCCGAGAACATGGTCTTGCCCCAGCTCACCACCAATGCACCGTAGACCGCGCCGATCAGCGAGAAGCGTCCGCCGACCGCGGCGAAGATGACGAACTCGATCGAGGGGATGATGCCGACGAAGGACGGCGACATGAAGCCGACCTGCAGCGCGAACATCGCCCCGCCGATGCCGGACATCATCGCCGCCAGGCAGAACACGAAGATCTTGAAGTTCGACACGTCATAGCCGGAGAAGCGCACGCGGTCTTCCTTGTCGCGCATCGCCAGCAGCAGACGGCCGAGCTTGCCCTGCAGAACGAACTGGCACAGCAGAATGCAGCCGAGGAGCAGGAAGGAGCAGACATAGTAAAGAACGTACTGCGCCTCCTCGGTACGGATGTCCCAGCCCTTCAGCGTCTTCAGATCGGTGATGCCGTTGATGCCGCCGGTGAGGCCTTGCTGGCCGACGATGAGGATGGTCAGGATGAGCGCGATGGCCTGGGTAATGATGGCGAAATAGACGCCGCCGACGCGGCGCTTGAACATCGCCGCGCCGATGATGTAGGCGAAGATGCCCGGCACCAGCACGATCGCGATCAATGACCAGGTCAGGCTCTCGAACGGCACCCAGAACCAGGGCAGCTCGGTGATCTGGTTCCAGTCCATGAAGTCCGGTATGCCCGGCGTGGTCTGGATCGCGGTACTCTGCGGGTCGGAGGCTTCGAGCTTGAGGAACATTGCCATCGCGTATCCCCCGAGTCCGAAGAACACGCCCTGCCCGAGGCTGAGCACGCCGCCGTAACCCCACAGCATCACCAGACCGATGGCGACGAAGGCGAAGCTCAGATACTTGCCGACGAGGTTGAGCCGGAAGATTTCCAGACTCATCGGCAGAACCAGCAGGATCAGCGCGGCCAGGATCAGGAAGGACACCAGTCCCGACCGGCCCCCAAAGACATTTGCATATATCGCTTTCATATCGTTGCGCTCCGGCTCCCTATTTGCGGATCTTGCTGGCGAACAGACCTTCCGGCCGCATCATCAGGATGCCGATGACGATCAGCAGCGTGATCACCTTGGCCATCGATCCGCCCATGAAGAATTCGAGGATCGACTGCCCCTGCGCGATGCCGAAAGCCGAGACGATGGTGCCGAAGAGGCTCGCCGCGCCGCCGAACACGACGACGAGGAAGGTGTCGACGATGTAAAGCCCGCCGCTGGTCGGACCGGTCGAGGAGATGGTGGTGAAAGCCGCGCCGGCGATACCGGCGATACCGCAGCCCATGGCGAAGGTAAGGCGGTCGACCCGGCTGGTGTTGATGCCGATGGCGTTGCTCATGACGCGATTCTGCGTCGTCGCACGCACCCGCAGTCCCCAGCGCGAGCGGTACAGCAGCACGAACACGGCGAGCGTGACCACCGCGGTCAGCGCCATGATGAACAGACCGTTGAGCGGGATATCCACGCTTTCCACCGGCTGCCAGGAACCGAGCAGCCAGGACGGCGTCACCGGGCTCACTTCGCGCGCGCCGAAGGTGGAGCGGAAGACCTGCTGCATGATGAGGGCAAGCCCCCAGGTCGCGAGCAGCGTGTCGAGCGGACGCTTGTAGAGATGCCGTATCAGCGCCCACTCGATGAAATAGCCGAATGCCCCCGCGATGAAGAAGGAGGCGATGATGGCGACGAAGAAATAATAATCTTCGAGCCCGTAGCCGGCCGCCAGCGAAGACAGCCAGAAGGTCGTATACGCGCCGATGACCATGAACTCGCCGTGCGCCATGTTGATCACGCCCATCTGCCCGTAGATGATCGCAAGGCCTAGGGCCATGAGCAGCAGTACGCTGAACAGGCTCAGACCGGCGAAACCCTGCATGGCGAGAATGGATGCGAGGTCCTGCAGTGAATAGTCAGACATCACGCGTTCTCCGGTTCGATAAGGATGTCATCGGATCCGAGGACTCCCCGCCCGCGCCCGGGAGATCCCGGGCGCGGCGGTTCGTCCCGCTCTTTACTGATAGCCCGCGGGGAACGGATTCGGCTCGATCAGATCGGACTCGAAAACGACCTTGGCGGTACCGTCCTTCTGCCACTTCGCGATACGCGTCTTGCTCCACAGGTGGTGATTGTCGTGGACCTTGACGTAGCCTTCGGGCGCGGTGGTGAGCTCGATGCCGGGCGAAGCGGCAACGACCTTGTCGACGTCGAAGCTGCCGGCGCGCTCCACTGCTTCCTTCCACAGCCAGGGGCCGAGATAGGCGGCCTGAGTGACGTCGCCGATCACGGCGTTCGGGCCATTCGCTTCCTTGAAAGCCTTGACGAAGGCAAGGTTGTTCTCGTTGTCGAGCGACTGGAAGTACTTCATCGACGAATAGAAACCTTCCATGTTGTCACCGCCGATGCCGGACATCTCGTCCTCGGTCACCGACAGCGTCAGCAGCGTCTGGCGGTCGCCGGTGATGTTGGCGGCCTTGAGCTGGCGGTACCAGGCGACGTTGCTGCCACCGACGACGGCGGCGAAGATGACGTCCGGCTTCTTCAGACGAATGCGATTGATGAGCGAACCGAACTGCACGTGACCGAGCGGCGCGTAGTCCTCACCCACGACTTCGCCACCGAGATGCTTCTCGATGTGGATGCGGGCGATCTTCATGCTGGTGCGCGGCCAGATGTAGTCGGAGCCGACCAGATAGAAGGTCTTGGCGCCCTTCTCCTTCGCCACCCAGTCGAGGCCGGCGAGAATCTGCTGCGTGGCCTCCTGGCCGGTGTAGATGACGTTCTTGGACTGTTCCAGCCCTTCATAGAAGGTCGGATAGTAGAGCAGGCCGTTCTGACGTTCGAACACCGGCAGCACCGCCTTGCGCGAAGCCGACGTCCAGGCGCCGAACACCGCGGCCACCTTGTCCTGCACCAGCAGCTTGCGCGCCTTCTCGGCGAAGGTCGGCCAGTCACTGGCGCCGTCCTCGACGACGAACTCGATCTTGCGGCCGAGCACGCCGCCCATCGCATTGATCTGCGCGATGGCGAGCTTCTCGGCCTCGACCGAACCCTGCTCGCTGATCGCCATGGTGCCGGTCAGGGAGTGAAGAATGCCGACCTTGACGGTGGCATCGGTCACCGCCAGCCCGGTGGTGTTGATCTCGGCGGTAGCCGGGCCCGCTGCATGCACGGCACCCGCGCACAGCATCGCGCCGGCGACGAAACCGATACCGATGCTGCGCATGTGGCGCCAGGATTGCGCGGCGATCCCGCTTTTCAATTTCGCTTCGCCGCCGCGCGGCGCGCGGGCGAATCGTTCGTTCGGTGTTTCCTGCATGGTCATATCCCTCGTTGGTGTTTGCACAGTAGCCGAGTCCGGCAAAGGGGCAGGTGCAACTCGTATGCCAGCGGTTTTTCCGCGCGCAAGACGCGCTGTAGGCGCCCTGCGCGGGGTGCGCACGATGGGCATCGGGATTGTCACGCGACAAAGCGCGACATTGTCAGCGGTCAATGTCGCGCGCGAGTGACATTGTCGCGCGGGCTGCACCGGCGCAACGCACAGAACGCGGCCCACGCCCTTACGACGCTCCCGTGCGCACTGGCACGCAATCTGCTCAAGCGTGCATGCAGGTCATGCGCAGGAGAACGCTCACCGCATTCGTCCTGCGCATCTATCCGCGGACGCGGTCCGCAGTAACGTCATCCAGAGAGAGCGCAACCATGGCCGATAAATTGATCAAGATAGATTTCTCCAAAGCACCCGAAGAACACGATTGCATCCACAATCGCTGGCATCCGGACATCCCGATGTATGCCTGGGTGAAGCCGGGCGATGAATTCATTCTGGAGTGCATGGACTGGACCGGCGGCCAGATCGGCAACAGCGACTCCGCCGACGACGTGCGCGACGTCGATCTCACCAAGGTGCACTATCTGAGCGGTCCGATCGGCGTGGAGGGTGTGGAGCCCGGCGACCTGCTGGTCGTGGACATTCTCGACATCGGTACGCTCGACGCCTTCCAATGGGGTTTCAATGGCCTCTTCGCCAAGGAAAACGGCGGCGGCTTTCTCACCGAGCACTATCCCGACGCGCGCAAATCGATCTGGGATTTCCACGGTATCTATACGTCGTCGCGCCACGTGCCCGGCGTGAACTTCGCCGGCATCATGCATCCCGGCCTGATCGGCTGCCTGCCCTCGAAGGAATTGCTGGCGGAATGGAACCGGCGCGAAGCGGCGCTGATCGCCACCGACCCGAAGCGCGTGCCGCCGCTCGCCGCGCCGCCCTACGCCGAAACCGCGCACATGGGCAAACTGGGCGGCGAAGCGGCGAAGAAAGCCGCCGCCGAAGGCGCGCGCACCGTGCCGCCGCGCGAACACGGCGGCAACTGCGACATCAAGGATCTCACCAAGGGGTCGCGCGTCTTCTTCCCCGTTTACGTCAACGGCGGCGGGCTGTCCATGGGCGATCTGCATTTCTCGCAGGGCGACGGCGAAATCACCTTCTGCGGCGCCATCGAGATGGCCGGCTGGAT